>DBFJSK010000044.1:0-8219 GCA_048403675.1 Tannerellaceae bacterium
ATCTCGGGGTCGTTGGTTCGAATCCGACAAGAGGCTCAGAAAAAACCGGATATTCGGTTGTCAATCAAAGGAAGTTCAAGTGAGGACTTCCTTTTTGTATTTTATATAATTATTCTTGCATATTCTTACAAAAAGACTAACTTTGCTGAATAAGAATAAAAAAGGACAGCATTATGGGAGAAAATAAAAACCTCTTACTGAAAGGAGCCTCCACGTATGGTTTCGCAATGGGCATCTATTGGGTAATCAAATACTTATTCCTGATTTTCAGCAACAAGGTACCCGGTTTGAGCCTGATTTACATCCTCCTTACTTTGGCGGTGCCCTTTATCGCCTATTACCTGACCAAACGCTACCGCGACGATATAGGCGGTTCGATCAGTTTTTTTCATGCATGGCGTTTCGGCACGATGCTCTACTTCTTTGCCGCGCTAATCGTAGCGGTTGAACAATTTCTTTTCTTCGAATTTTTCGCACCGAAGGATTTCATGTACCAGGCCGCCAATCAACTGATCGAAATGCTGAAAGAGGCTCAAGTCGGCACCGAGATAATCGAATCGGTCGGCCGGATGAACTTCTCCCCCATCCACATGGCCGTGCAAGGCATTTTCAACAACATATTCTACGGTATCGTCTTATCCATACCGGTAGCGGCCCTGCTTTGCCGTAACAACGCAACAGGCTCCATCCTGCCCGACAACGAGAAAGAACAACAATAACAAGCATACATGGACATTTCTCTGGTTATTCCCTTATACAACGAAGCCGAATCGCTGCCCGAACTCTTCGCCTGGATCGAACGCGTCATGACAGCCGGCGGGTTCAGCTATGAAGTGATCTTCGTCAACGACGGGAGCACCGACAACTCCTGGGAAGTCATCGAGCAATTACGCGCCCGCTCTCCCCACGTAAAAGGCATCAAATTCCGCCGCAATTACGGCAAATCGCCGGCCTTGCATTGCGGCTTCCAACGTGCGGAAGGCGACGTGGTAATTACCATGGATGCCGATTTGCAGGATAGCCCCGACGAAATACCCGAACTCTACCGGATGATTACCGAGGAAGGATACGATTTGGTATCGGGCTGGAAAAAGAAGCGCTACGACCCTCTTTCCAAAACGATTCCCACCAAACTCTTCAACGCCACGGCCCGGAAATTTTCCGGCATCACCAATCTGCACGATTTCAATTGCGGGTTGAAAGCCTATAAAAACAGCGTCGTTAAAAACATCGAAGTATACAACGACATGCACCGCTGGATTCCCTACCTGGCTAAGATAGCGGGCTTCAATAAGATAGGCGAAAAGGTGGTACACCATCAAGCACGGAAATACGGCACGACCAAGTTCGGTCTGAACCGGTTCGTGAACGGCTACCTCGACTTGATTACCCTCTGGTTCATTTCCAAGTTCGGAAAAAAACCGATGCACTTTTTTGGGCTGTGGGGAAGCGTGATGTTCGTGATCGGCTTTCTGGCGCTGATAATCGTGTTAAGCATGAAGCTGATCTCCATATTTGCCGGCGATCTCAGACCCTTGGTAACCAATTCGCCCTATTTCTATATTTCACTGACGGCGATGATTGTGGGAACCCAACTATTCCTGGCCGGCTTTATCGGTGAACTTATCTCGCGCAATTCGCCCCGACGCAACAATTACAAAATAGAAACGGAACTATGAACCTCATCGAATTAGCACGCCGGCGCCGTTCTGTCCGGAACTACGCGCCCGACGCCGTCGAACCCGAGAAAATAGACTATATGCTCGAAGCGGCCCGGCTGGCTCCGTCGGCCGTCAACTACCAGCCCTGGTATTTCCTGCTGGTGCAAGCGGAAACAGGACGCACGGCGTTGCAAGCCTGCTATCCGCGCGATTGGTTCCGTACGGCCCCTTGCTACCTGGTGGTATGCGGCGACCACACCCAATCGTGGAAACGTAGCGACGGCAAAGACCATCTGGACATCGATGTGGCCATTGCCGCCGAACATATTTGCCTGGCCGCTGCCGAAATGGGGCTGGGTACCTGCTGGGTTTGCAATTTCGACGCCGCCCGGCTCAGGCAATCATTCCATTTGCCGGCCGCCATAGAACCCATCGCCATCCTTCCATTCGGCTATGCGGCAGAAACCGCGCCGGATGCCGGCGAGAAGAAAAAGCGCAAACCGATGGAAGACATCCTCAAACGGGAAACATTCTGAGCATGTTATTCCCCGAAATCATACTGCTCGCGGTGGGCCTGTCGATGGATAGCCTGGCCGTATCGGTAACGGGAGGAGCCGTTATCCGGAATTGTACAACCGGAAATATTGTAAAAATAGCCTCCGTACTCGGCGTCTTTCAGGCCGGGATGACCGCAATAGGCTATTTAATGGGCGTAGGCTTCGAACGCTATATCCGCTCTTTCGATCATTGGATCGCCTTCTGTCTGCTCTTCTACCTGGGAGGCAAAATGATTTACGACGGGCTGCACCCCGACGATGAACAAGGTAAATTCGACCCGCTCTGTAATAAAACGCTTTGTGGTTTAGGGATTGCCACCAGTATCGACGCGTTGGCCGTCGGCATCTCACTGGCCATATTGAAAACCCCGCTGATGCTGGAAGCGGCCACCATCGGCATCGTAACCTTCGCTTTTTCGGCCTTCGGCGTCTTTTTCGGAAGCCGGTTCGGGCGCAAACTGGATCTGAAACTGGACCTGATCGGCGGATTTATTTTGATGGCCATCGGGGGCAAAATTCTGATCGAACATCTTTTTTTAAGTTGATCCTTTTTCGGCTCATCTTCCTTTGACATTCCACCCCTCCAAAAAACTATCGGCCCCGGCCCTGCCCCCGGAACTGGAAGTTGAAAAAAATTTTGCTATCTTTGCGTCATCAAAAAGTCAGCAAACATGTATAAGAAAATAAGTTTACTGACAGGCGTATGTATTTTGTTTTTCAACGCCTGTACCGCTTCCCTTTCCTACTTTGAAGAAAGCGGCTCCATCTTCCATACCCGCTACCACATCAAATACCAGGCTTCCCGTGCGCTTACGAGCGAAATTGAAGCCGAACTGTACCAATTCGACCGCTCGCTCAATCCTTTCAACCCCGAAGCCGTGATTGCAAAGATCAACCGCAACGAACCGGTGGAAACCGATGCCTGGTTTCGCGAAGTATTTACCAAAGCCCAGGAAATCTCCGCCCGGACGGAAGGCGTTTTCGATATTACCTGCGCCCCGCTGGTGAACCTGTGGGGATTCGGATTCAGTAAAATGGACAGTGTCAGCCCGACCCTGGTGGACAGTATCAAAACCTTCGTCGGCTATCAAAAGGTAAGGCTGGAGGGAAACCGCATCTGCAAAGACGACCCCCGCCTGCTTTTAAATTGTTCGGCCATAGCCAAAGGCTACGCCTCGGATGTGATCGGCCGGCTACTGGAAAAGCACGGAGTAGAAAACTATATGGTGGAAATCGGCGGGGAAGTGGCGATGAAAGGCCGGAATCCGCAAGGGGAGTACTGGCGGATCGGTATCCAGAAACCGGACGACGAAGGCCCCAACCTGCAAAACGACCTGGAAGAAATCGTGCAATTAGGCAAGAAGGGGGGCGTAGCCACGTCGGGCAACTACCGGAATTTCTACATTAAAAACGGACAAAAATTCGCCCATACCATCGATCCCCGCACCGGCTACCCCGCCGAACAATCTCTATTGAGCGCCACGG
The DNA here is from genome assembly GCA_048403675.1 of Tannerellaceae bacterium. GTDB lineage: Bacteria > Bacteroidota > Bacteroidia > Bacteroidales > Tannerellaceae > Parabacteroides. The sequence goes on from DBFJSK010000044.1 coordinate 3,704, forward strand.
TGGTAGCGGACGATTGCATGACCGCCGACGCCTATGCCACAGCTTTTATGGCTATGGGGCTGGAGAAAGCCCGTGAAACGGCCCGGGCGGTACCCGGAATTGATTATTTCTTTATTTACGCCGATGAAAAAGGCGATCAAAAAGTGTGCTATTCAGAAGGAATGTTGCGTTATCTGCCCAACCGGAAAGCATTGGCGATCCTTGAAAATCCATAATACGTATGAAACGTTATATAAATCAGATAGTATGTAAAGATGTGAAAGCGGGAGAACCTCTCTTCGATCCGATTCGAAAAGATAACCTGTTGGTATTCGTCTGCGCTGGAATCTTACAACTGGCTCATCCGGAAAACGCCTGGGACAAACAAGTGGAGGAAGGGCATTTCATTTTGCTCGCTGCGGGCGACGTGCCGGCGGTAACCGTCGTGGCGGATGCGCGTATTCTCTTGATTTCCGCCGGGCCTTTATCCGAAATGATCGTGAACGATCCCCAGTGGAATCCGCAACAACCCGTCGTTTTGCCTATTTTGCCCCCGCTGGCCCGTACGCTGTCGCAAATTGAACAATACCAGAAGGAAAGGCTGCTGAAGCTGAATTAGAATTTTTTCAACTCCTGGTACAGGCGTTGCACGGGAAGCCCCATCACATTGTAAAACGAGCCGTTAATGGCTTCTACGCCGATATAGCCGATCCATTCCTGAATGCCATACCCTCCCGCCTTATCGTAAGGGTGGTATTTCTCGACGTAATAATCTACATCGGCCGCCGACAATTTGGCGAAACAAACGGCGGTGGCTACCGAAAAATCGACGGTTCGCTCGGGGGTCGTGATGCAAACGCCGGTGATTACTTCATGCACGTGATCTGAAAGTGCAAACAGCATAGAAACAGCCTCTGCACGGGTGGCGGGCTTGCCCATAATCCGCTCGAATGTCCAAACGATGGTATCGGCGGTAATAAGTAATTCGTCGGGCTTCAGGCTGTCTCGATACGCATCCGCTTTTTTGCGCGCCAAAAAGGCCGGAATGTCTTCCGGTTTGACGCTCGAAGGGTACGATTCGTCTATATCGGGAATGACTTTCACTTCGAAATCCACATCCAGTCCGGCCAGCAACTCCTTCCGGCGGGGAGAGTTGGAGCCTAAAATAATTTTATATTTATTCAAGTTTTCAAGCATAGCACATCTTTTTCATTCGTTAAACCAATTTACCAACCAAAAGCCTCCCGGCCCATCCAGTTTCCTTGCGCTTTGAAGGTTTGCTCGATTACATCGCGCGCTACTCCTTCGCCTCCCCGGCAAAGGGATATATAGCGGGCGATCTGTTTTATTTCCGGAGCCGCATCGGCAGGAGCTACCGGCAGCCCCACTAACTGCATCACTTCGTAATCGGGAATATCGTCGCCGGCATACAGCACTTCTTCGGGTTTCAAGCCGGTTTTTTCTAAAAAATCGCGGTAATCATGCACTTTTACAGCGCTTTTCATATATATATGGCGGATACCCAACCGGGAAAACCGGATCTTCACCGCTTCGGTATAGCCGCCGGTAATAATTGCCACTTCATATCCTTTTTTGACGGCTAGCTGCAACGCATACCCGTCTTTAATATTGACCGTGCGCATCGGATCGCCATCCGGATGGAGCGGAATCACGTCGCAGGATAGCACCCCGTCGACATCGAACACAAAGGCGCGTATTTTTTTCAAGTCGTAATTAATGCTGCTCATGTGACATCTCTTTATAAATACTCCGGCTGATTTCGCGGTAAAGCGTTTGCATGTCCGGATCGGCCAGCATAGCCAAATGTTTATTCATTACATTCTCATCATAGCGTACGGCGGGGCCGGTTTGGGCCTCCAGCGGACTCATCTGATGAATTTTAGCCGCCGTCTCGTCGATCAGCGGACGGAGTACGCTTTCGGGAATCCCTTTCTCTTTCAATAATTTACCCGCCAGCACATACATGTGATTGGTAAAATTACAGGCAAAAACTGCGGCCAGGTGAAGGCTGCGGCGTTCTTCCGACGACAAAAACCGCACCTCGTCCGACAAACGGCCTGCGATTTCGGCCAGCCACCGGCCGTCGGCCTGGGTGGAAGCTTCGATGAAAAGGGGTATCTTGCGGAAATCGACCGGGCGCTCTTTGCTGAATGTCTGCAAGGGATAAAGTACGCCGTACCGGGCGGCTTTGCCCTCGAAAACCGTCATCGCAAGGCTGCCCGCCGTATGCACCCATAGGCCTTGATTGGGGGGGATCTGCCCGAGAATCGTTTCGAGGGCGCTATCTTTTAAAGCGAACACATATAAATCGCCATCCGGTGAAATCTCTTCCGGCTTCACCGTCCAGGGACATTGCAGCGTCCCGGCCAAGGTCTGTGCGCTTTCGGCCGTCCGGCTGTATACCTGCCCGACGACAAACCCGGCCCGCTGCATTTCCAGCGATAAGCGGGTCGCTAAATTTCCGGCGCCGATAAAGATGACTTTCATGGTTCTCTGTTTGCTTTATTTTTCCGGCGTATCTTCCCCGGGGGATGTCTCGCCCGGAAGCGAAAAAGTGCCGATGTGTATTTTTTCCCACTGTAAATGGGCTTCGTCGAACGGTTTGCGCACCTGGTCTTTGTGGCCGAACCCGATGATGGAGAGCACATCCAGTTGATAGGGTATATTGAGCAGCCCGCGCACGTATTCGTTGGCGTCGGTTTCATCCTCCCTTACGCGGTTGCGTATCTGGCACCAGCAACTTCCCAATCCTAAATCTTCCGCTTGCAATTGCATATAGATGGAGGCGATCGAGGCGTCTTCAATCCATACATCGCTCAGCATACCGTTGCCTAATACCACCACGGCTAGCTGGCAACTTTCCAGAAAAGCGGCGCCGTTTTTTTTGCAGGCCGCCAGCTTTTGCAACATTTCCTTCTCCTCCACCACCACAAACTGCCAGGGATTGCTTCTTTTCGAGGAGGGGGCCATCAAAGCCGCTTTCAATATAAGTTCCACCTGTTCAGGCGTTAAAGGCTGGTCGGTAAATTTCCTTGTACTTCTTCTTTGTTTGATTAGCGTTGCAAAACTCTCCATTTTTCTCGTACTTTGCGTGTTAATTATAGGATATCATGCAAATATATGTATAAATATTTACACCGCATAATATACGCTTCCCTCTTTTTTCACGTTAGTAATGCTATAATTAATAGTTTTATGAAAATTCGAGCTTTAGCCGCCCTGCTATTTATATTCATGGCTTCCGCCGTTTACGGACAAAACCGGGCCAAAATCAACGGATATGTGCGCGATGCCGACGGCAACCCGTTGGAACTGGTCAATATCCGGATAAAAAATACGCTCAACGGAGCGATGACCAACGAAAAAGGATATTATTCCCTATCGGTAGCTCCGGGCGATTCCATCGTGCTTATTTATTCGTGCCTGGGTTACAACAAAGCCGAGCGGATTATTCCCGTGTTGAGCGCCGACATGCGGCTGAACGTGCAAATGAATTATACGTCTACCCTCTTGGGCGAAGTATCCGTTACCGCGATACGCAAGCAAACCACCACGATGGAATCGATGAAAGCGGATAAAATCAAGCTGCTGCCCGACCCGGCCGGGGGCAGTATCGAAAGCTTGGTCGTTACCTTCGCCGGTGTCTCGTCCAACAACGAACTCAGTTCGCAATATTCGGTGCGGGGGGGCAGCTACGATGAAAATATCGTCTATGTAAACGGGATTGAAGTATTCCGGCCGCTTCTGATACGCTCCGGCCAACAGGAAGGACTGAGCTTTATCAATCCGGATATGACGGATGCCGTGAATTTTGCCGCCGGCGGTTTCGAAGCCCGTTACGGCGACAAAATGAGTTCGGTACTCGATATTACCTACAAGAAACCGAAAACGGTGGAAGGCTCCGTCTCGGCCAGTTTGCTGGGAGCGAATGCTTATATAGGCAGTTCGATCGGCAAATTCACGCAAGTAACCGGCCTGAGGTATAAAACGGGGCGTTCGCTGCTGGGAACACTCGATACGGATGCCGAATACGATCCGAATTTCATCGACTTGCAAACGTATATGACCTATCAGATCGCGCCGAAATGGGAAATCGATTTGCTGGGCAATCTGGCTACGAATAATTACAAATTCATTCCCCATACCCGCGAGACTTCTTTCGGTAGGGCCGATAATCCGCAAAATTTCAAGGTCTTTTTCAACGGACAGGAACGTGACAAATTCCAAACCTTGTTCGGCGCCCTGACCTTGAAACATAATCCCAATGAAAACACCGAATTGGGTATTCAAGCCTCGGCCTTCAACAGCCGTGAGGAAGAAGGATACGACATCAGCGGAGAATACTGGTTGAGCAGCGACGGGGCCGTCAATCCCGATGCCGACGAGGGGGCCGAAGCCATGTCGGTAGGCCGCTACCATGAGCATGCCCGCAACCGGTTGCATTCTAACATTATGAATGTGGGCCATTATGGGATGGCCCGGATTAAAAGCAATACCTTGAAATGGGGGGCCGCCT
>DBFJSK010000045.1:0-4261 GCA_048403675.1 Tannerellaceae bacterium
GACAACCTCCTTATTTTGGTGCTGATCGTGGCCGCAGCGGTAGCCATCGACTACCTTTGCCGCTATATTGTACTCGACATTTTCAAACGGCTGGTGCGTCACACGCGCAACCAGTGGGACGACCTGATTGTAGACCGGAAAGTGATTCACAAACTGATGCACATTATTCCGGCGGTATTGATATACATCCTGTTGCCCCTGGCTTTTCCGGAGGATGAAAGGCCGAAACTGCTGATAGGCCTGCAACGCTTATGCCTGGTGTATATCATCGGGGTATCGCTCCGGTTTCTGAACGCCTCGCTCAATCTGCTGCACGAAATTTACAGCCGCAAAGAAGCTTTCCGCGACAAACCGCTGAAAGGATTTATCCAGATTATCCAGGTAACGGCGTTTTTTATCGGAGTCATTCTGATCGTCAGCATCCTGATTAACAAATCGCCCGTTTCCCTCCTGGCCGGACTGGGCGCTTCGGCAGCGATCCTGATGTTGGTGTTCAAAGATACCATCCTGGGATTCGTAGCCGGCATTCAACTTTCGGCCAACGATATGCTTCGGGCCGGCGACTGGATTACCATGGCAAAATACGGCGCCGACGGCACGGTGATAGAAGTAACGCTGAATGCGGTAAAGGTGAGAAATTTCGATAATACCATCACCACCATCCCGCCCTACGCCCTGGTAAGCGACGCCTTCCAGAACTGGCGAGGCATGAGCGAATCGGCGGGCCGGCGGATAAAGCGGTCGATCGAGATCGACATGAACAGCGTAAAATTCTGTACGCCCGAGATGCTGGCCCGGCTGCGCCGCATCTCCCTGATTACGGACTACATCGATGAGAAAGAAGCGGAATTGCAGCGCTATAACGAAGCGCATCATATAGACAAAACGGTTTGGGTGAACGGACGGCGACAGACCAACCTGGGCGTATTCCGCGCTTACCTGCAACGGTATCTGGAGAGCCTGCCGGAAGTCAACCGGGAAATGACGTGCATGGTACGCCACCTCCAACCTACCGCCACGGGCATACCCATCGAGCTTTATTTCTTTTCGGCCGTAAAAGACTGGGTACCCTACGAAGGCATCCAGGCCGATGTGTTCGACCACTTACTGGCCGTCGTACCCGAGTTCGAACTCAGCGTATTCCAGACTGTTTCGGGAAACGATTTCCGGCCTCTGGAAGTAGCCGCGCCCCCCCGGCGCCCCGTTAAAACTGAAAATAAATAAAGGGCTGCACCCCGGCGCTCTTGAATTGCACCACTACGAAAACGGCCGCCGTCAGGATGAGCGCCTGCACCACCAGCGGCGAGCGACTGACGACGCCTCGCAAAGCATCTTCGGCCCGGTTCGGCATGAAATGCAGCACATAGCCCGTCACCATCAGGATAAACACCCCGCGGTATCCCTCCACGAATTGCAGAAACACCTCCGGATGGAAATGGCGGCCGATCTGCGACAACATCTCTCCTACCGTCTGCATCGAATCCGCCCGGAAAAGAATCCAGCCGAAACAAACCAGATGAAACGTCACGAGCACCCCGATCACCCGGTGAAACGGCGTCATCTGCGCCCCCACCTGTTTGAAGCCGAACTGGGAAACCAGAAACTTATGCACCGCCAGGGCCGCCCCGTGCAACGCTCCCCAAAGGATAAAGCTGACGGAAGCTCCATGCCAAAGCCCTCCCAGCAACATCGTAATCAGCAAGTTGACGTAAGTGCGAAAACGCCCTTTGCGATTCCCCCCCAACGAGATATACAAATAATCCTTCAGCCAGGTGGAAAGCGAGATATGCCACCGGCGCCAGAACTCGGTAATGGTAGCCGACTGGTAAGGCGAATTGAAGTTCATATGAAAACGGAAACCCAGCCAGAGGGCAATGCCGATCGCCATATCCGAATAGCCGGAAAAATCGCAGTAGATCTGCAAGGCATAGCCGTATACCGCCATCAGGTTCTCGACGCCCGTATACAGTAGCGGGGCATCGAACACCCGATCGACAAAATTGAGGCTGATATAATCGGAAATCACCGTCTTTTTGAAAAGCCCGCAAAGAATGAGGAACAAACCTTCCCCCGCCTCGGCGCGCGTCAGCGGCGGACGACGGTAGATCTGCGGGATAAAATCGATAGCCCGCACAATGGGGCCGGCCACCAACTGCGGAAAAAAGGAAACGTAAAACACATAATCTATCCACCGGTTCAGAGGCTGGATCTTCCTCCGATATACATCGATCACATAACTGATACTCTGGAAAGTAAAGAAAGAGATTCCGACCGGAAGAAAAATATCCAGCGGAGCGTAATTAATACTTTGCAAGGTAGTATTGCCCAATTGATACCCCAACTCGTGCGCCAGATTCTCCGCCACATCACGCAGGAAATTGAAATATTTGAAATAGCCCAGCATGCCCAGGTTGACACACAAACTGAGCGTCACCCACAATTTGCGCCCCGTTAAAGAACGGGTACGGCCAATCTCACGCCCGATCAGAAAATCGGAGGTAGCCGTGAACACCAGCAAGCCGAACCACCAACCGCTGCTTTTATAATAGAAGTAGAGGGAAAACAGGGTGACGTAAATGATCCGCGCCAAGGTATACCGCCTGAGCGACATATACACCATCAGAAACCCGATGAACAAAAAGAAAAACAAGCCGCTGCTGAACAAGATAGGGGCATGTCCCTGGTAAACCAGCAAATCCCCCAACTTTTCGAGTGAAAAACGGCTGCCGAACAGCGTAAATTCCGGAAGGGAACCCAACCAATCGATAGGCATTTTCATCGGTTCCTCCCCTCCTGCTTGCTATGCGGTTGATTCGATGGCACGCTGCCGGCGGAAGCCGCATACGCCTGCATCAAGGCGCGGAAAAGCAAAGTTCCTTGCTCCTGGTACCCTTCTTTGGAAAAATGAATGCGGTCGCGCCCCATCAGGCCGGCCTTCTGCCATTTGCGGCAGGAATTAGCGCCCCCGGTAGCCGTAAACAAATCCCAGCAGGCAATTCCTTCCTTCCGCGCCACTCCTACCAGTGCCCGGGCCGCCCGCGCTGTATTTTCGTTTCGTTGATACACACGTTTCTTATTCACATACACCCGCTTATAACATTCGGCCGGCGTAGTGAGCAACAAACATACATCCGGCATATACCGCCTCACCAGCCGGAGAAAATCCGCTGCCTGCCCGGCAAACTCGTCGGCATTGAACCGGCGGCCGAACGTCTCGTTGGTTCCCAGCGACACGATAAGAAGCGAAGGCCGAAGGGCGGCGAGCCGACGGATATAGGTTTCATCCGTATAATTCACGAACATCGCCCCGTTCACCCCTACGGCATGGTATAAAATACCGGGACGGCTATTGGTCAGGCTCAAACCATAATATACATTCGTAAAGGAAGAGGCCGGAAGCAGCCTATCCGTACCCTGCTTCCGGCGCGTGCTATGCAATTGCAAGGTATCGGTAAGCCGGTCGATGCGGAACGTGTCGGCCAGTAGCCCCGGCGCACACAGGGAACCCGCCCGGAAAGTATGCACCGATCCTTTCAGCGGCCCGGCCGGCAAGAGGGGCATGGAACGGTCGCCCCGGTACAGAACGGCCTGGTTAAAAGCATAGCCGGCTCCGTTGACAGGCGCGATCGACACATCCAGATTCACCGCCGGCGACTGCGTTTTCAACCCGATTCCCCCCGGCCCCAGCGGCGTTTTCGGCGCGGCTTGGATGCAGCGTCCGGCCACCCAGTCTTTCACGACTGAAGAGATGAAATAATCGTCCGGCTCGTTGGTACGGCTCAGCTTAAAAGGAGCGATCCAGCCCCGGCCTGCATTGCCGAACTGCTGTTGCATCAGGCGCATGGTCTGGCCGCTGTAATGACCGGCCTGGATATGCGAGTCGCCCAGATGCACCACCGTGAGCACCGTATCTTTCCCGGCCGCCAACGAATCGAGGCCGTCGAAAAAAGCCCGCAGACACCCCTCGCCGCTCTGCGCCGGAAGCAATAAGGTATCGCTACCGTCGGTCAGTTTGTAGCGGGAAGGGGGAAGCGACAACGGCGCATGTTGCATCCGCACAATTGTTTCGGCACGCCTCCCGGCCAACATCCGGGAAGGCGAGGTCGCTAACGAATCATTCCAGCGTAACGAATCGTTCGGGAAAAAAGAGCGGCTCCATGCAGCTCCGAAACCATCTTCCGGTGCGAAAGCGCCGCTCGCCGCACCCACAGCACCCCCAGAGCCAGCCCCCGCAGCCAGCGGGCCGCCGCCCTTGCCTGCA
>DBFJSK010000046.1:0-9318 GCA_048403675.1 Tannerellaceae bacterium
TGCGGCCAAGCCGCCATTTTTTTCCGGCCGGAAAGAAGCAGTCTCTTCTTTTCCTTCCTTTTAGCTGCTGAACAAAACGCCTTTCCATCTGTTCTATCCAGTAATCAACCTAAACAAAAACAAAATGCACATCTATTTACGCCCCTGTTGTTACACCCTCCTTTGCCTGCTGGTTTCGGCTATGCTGCCGGCCCAGACCGAGACAGCCTACCTCGATCGCAGCTTGCCGCCGGATTGGGCGGAAGACGGGACCGAATTCCAGCAAACGCTTCCGATAGACGACACGTGGTGGGAAAACTTCCGCGACCCGCTTCTCGATTCGTTGATGCAAATAGCCGTGCAGCAAAATTATTCGGTTCTGATGGCCGCCGACCGGATCGCTATGGCTAAAGCCAACCTGCGTATTCAACAGGCGGCTTACTCCCCCGGTTTCAGCCTTTCCGGCGGCTGGCAACGCCAACAAAGCAGCGGACATATTTCACAGCTTCCGCAAGCCACCACGCAATATGCCAGCGCAACAGTGGATATGAATTGGGAAATAGACGTGTTCGGCAGTATCCGCAACCGGGTAAGAGCGCAGAAGGAAAACTATGCCGCTTCGAAAGAAGATTACAACGCGGTGATGGTATCGCTATGCGCGCAGGTGGCGTCGGCTTATATCAACCTCAGGGAATTGCAACAAGAACTGAAAGTGGTCGATAAAAACGCCCAGTCGCAACTGGCCGTGGTGCGGATTACCGAGAAACGATACGAAACCGGGCTGGTATCCAAACTGGATGTGGCCCAGGCCCGGTCTGTTTATTACGACACCAAAGCTTCTATCCCCACTCTTGAAGCCGGCATTATCCAGTACACCAATGCACTGGCCGTATTGATGGGGCTTTATCCCTGGGATGTAAAGAAATGGTTCGACACTCCCCAGCCACTTCCGGAATATATCGAACCGGTGGGCGTAGGGCTGCCGGCCAATTTGTTGCTGCGCCGTCCCGATATTCGGGCGGCCGAACGGCAGGTCAACGCCGAGGCTGCTTTGCTCGGCGCTTCGAAATCCGACTGGTTTCCCCAGATTTTCCTGAAAGGATCGGTAGGTTTTGCAGCGCGCGATATGGATCAGTTCTTCAACCATAAGAGTTTTACCTACGAAATCGCACCCACGCTGAGCTGGACGTTTTTTCAAGGCACGAAACTCGTCCAGGCTACCCGGCTGGCCCGCGCCCAGCTCGACGAAACCGTCCGGCAATTCAACCAAACTGTGCTCACGGCCGTACAAGAGGTGGATAATGCGATGAGCGCTTATAAAAATTCCATCAAACAAATCGTCGCCCTCCGGGAAGTCGTCAACCAGGGAAAGCAAACCTTGGAACTCTCGCTGGATCTCTATAAACAGGGGCTTACCCCTTTCCAGAATGTCCTCGACGCCCAACGCTCGCTGCTCTCGTACGAAAACCAGTTGACCCAGGCCAAAGGGAATTCCCTTTTACACCTGATCCAGCTTTACCAAGCTTTGGGCGGGGGATGGATAAATACAACAACCGATTAAAATAGAACTACAATGAATACGCTTCTCCGATACAGTTTTATCGCCTTCATCGCCACGTTTGCCGCCGGATGTAAGGAAAAAAGCCGCCCGGCTGAAATGCCGGCTCCCTCGATCAGCGTCGCCCGACCGGAAGTACGCGACATCACTCTGACGAAAGATTACCCGGGGTACCTGAGTTCCGAACTCAAGATCGATTTGGTGGCCCGCGTCAGCGGCTATCTGCAAACGTCCTACCTGAAAGCCGGACAGAAAGTAAAAAAGGGCCAACTGATTTACATCATCGAACCGGATATTTACCAGGATAACGTACAAAAAGCGGAGGCCTCGTTAAAGACGGCCCAGGCGCAACTGCAATATGCCCGGAGTAATTACGAGCGCATGAAAGAAGCGGCCAAAAGCGGAGCCGTAAGCCAGATTCAGGTATTGCAAGCCCAATCGACGGTATCCGAAACGGAAGCCTCTGTAAAAAATGCGGAAGCCGAACTCAATACCGCCCGGAAAAACCTCAGTTACTGCTACATCCGGGCGCCTTTCGAAGGCAGCGTGACCAAAGGCCAATATGATGTAGGCAATTTTATCAACGGTTCGGTGCAACCCGTTACGCTGGCTACCTTGTATAAAGACGATTTGATGTATGCCAATTTCAACATCGAGGATAATCAATTCATGAAAATGCTTCTGCAAAACGCCCGGGCCAACAACGAAACCGTACGCATCCCCAAGGAAGTAACCGTTCACCTGGGAAAAGACGGCCGGCAGAGCTATACCGCACGCTTGGATTACCTCTCGCCCAATGTCGATCTGTCCACGGGAACGCTTACCGTAAGGGCCAATCTCGACAATCCGGAAGGAAAGCTGCGGAGCGGGCTGTACGTAACCATCACCCTGCCCTACGCCGAAGAAAAACAAGCCGTCCTGGTGCGCGATGCTTCGATCGGAACCGATCAACTGGGCAAATACCTCTATATCGTCACCCCCTCCGATACCGTTAAATACCGGCATATCGAAACCGGCCAGCTTATCAGCGATACCCTACGCCAGGTATTGAGTGGCCTGCAGCCGGAGGAACGCTACGTAACGACGGCGTTGCTGAAAGTGAGAGACGGAATGAAAATAAAGCCCATAAATTAAAACGTCATGGTTAAATTCTTCATAAACAGACCCATTTTCGCCACGGTACTCGCCCTGATTATCGTGGTGGCCGGGCTGGTGACCCTGCGTATCCTGCCGATCGCCCAATATCCGGACATTACCCCGCCCACTGTGCAAGTATCGGCCGTTTATCCCGGCGCGAATGCCGAAACGGTGGCGCAAACGGTAGGTTTGCCCATCGAGCAACAAGTAAACGGGGTAGACGGGATGCTTTACATGAGTTCCACCTCCTCCAGTTCGGGCGCCTATTCGCTGACGATCACCTTTGCCGTAGGAACCGATATCGATATGGCTACGGTGATGGTGCAAAACCGTGTGAGCGTAGCCCAAAGCAGCCTGCCGGAAGCGGTGAAAGTGCAGGGCATTACCACCCGCAAACAATCGTCGAATATTGTGATGATGCTTACCCTCAGTTCGGTCGATTCGGTATACAACAGCTTGTATCTGAGTAATTACGCCCAACTGAACCTGATCGACGAATTGACCCGTCTGCCGGGCGTAGGCTCGGTAAGCGTGATGGGGGCGGGCGATTACAGCATGCGTATCTGGCTCGATCCCGACGCCATGCACATCCGCGGCCTGACGCCGGAAATGGTTTTCCAGGCTATCGCCACCCAAAATACCCAGGTATCGGCCGGGTATGTGGGCCAACCGCTTTCGAACGGCAACGATCCTTTCCAATACACCCTTACCGTGCGGGGCCGGTTGAGCGATCCGGCCGAGTTCGGCAATATTATCCTGCGTACCGAACCAGGCGGCAAAATCCTGCGCCTTAAAGACGTGGCCCGTATCGAACTGGGCAGCGCCTCTTACAACGTCATTTCGAAACTGAACGGGCGCCAGACGGCCGCCATCGCCATTTACCAGCTTCCGGGTTCCAATTCGCTGGACGTATCGAAAGTGGTTAAAGCTAAAATGCAACAGCTCGGCGCCAACCTGCCGGAGGGGGTTCATTACGAAGTTACGCTGAATACCACCGATGTAATCGATGCCTCCATCCATGAGGTATTAATTACGTTCCTGGAAACCACCCTGCTGGTGGTATTGGTGATTTTCCTCTTCCTGCAAAACTTCCGGGCGGTGATTATTCCTTGCATCACTATTCCCGTCTCGCTGATCGGTACCCTGGCCGTTATGGCCGCTCTGGGCTTTTCCATCAATACGCTTACTTTGTTCGGGCTGATTCTGGCCATTGCCATTGTGGTGGACGATGCTATCGTGGTGGTGGAAAATTCCACCCGCCTGCTGGATACCGGCAAATACGCCAATTCGCACGAAGCGGTGGCGCAGGCCATGAGCGAAATCGTCGGCCCTATCGTGGGCGTGGTTTTGGTATTGCTGGCCGTTTTTATCCCGACCACCTTCATTAGCGGTATTTCCGGGCAATTATACAAGCAGTTTGCCTTGACGATTGCGGCTGCTACCGTATTGAGCGGAATCAACTCCCTGACGCTGACGCCGGCGCTCTGTGCCTTGTTTTTGCATCCGCAGAAAGGCGAATCGAAATTCTTTCTTTTTCGTTGGTTTAATAAATTCTTTTCGAAGACCCAGAATCTCTACGATGACGTAGTCGATCATTTGCTGAAAAACCAACTCCTGGCCATGTTGGCGTATACGGCCATTACGGTGATCGCGGTCTTGCTGTTCCTGCGTTGGCCCACCAGCTTCATTCCCGAAGAAGACGACGGATACTTCCTGGTCGTCACCCAATTGCCACCCGCCGCCAGCTTGTACCGGACGGAGAAAGTAACCGCCCGGATCGATACGTTGCTCAAACAATATCCGGGGGTAAAAGCTTACATCAGTGTAAGCGGTTTCTCGATTATGGGCGGCGGGGAACAATCCAACGCCGGTACCTTCTTTGTTATTTTGAAGAACTGGAGCGAGCGAAAGGGGAAAGCGAACACCGCCGAAGCCATTGTAAACGATTTTAACCGCAAAGCAGCCGCTATCGAAGAAGCTCAAATCTTCGCCATGGTGCCGCCCGCCATTCCGGGCCTGGGCGCCTCGGGGGGCTTGCAACTTCAACTGGAAGACCGCAACAACCTGGGGCCTACCGAAATGCAACATGCGGTGGAGACGCTACTGGCCCATTATCATGAAAAACCGGAATTGCTGAGCGTTTCGAGCATGTATCAGGCCAACGTGCCGCAATATCTGCTTAATATCGACCGCGATAAAGTGCAATTGATGGGACTGGAATTGAATAACGTATTTTCCACCCTGAGTTATTATATGGGGGCGGCTTATGTAAACGATTTTGTGAAATTCGGTCATATCTACCAGGTAAAGATCGAAGCCAACGACCAGTCGCAGAAGGTTATCGACGATGTATTGCAACTCAGCCTCGAAAATAACGGGGGCCAAATGGTTCCCTTCTCGGCTTTTACTCAGGTGGAAGAGCAATTGGGGTTGAACCAGATCAACCTTTACAATATTTATTCGTCGGCCGCCTTGACCTGTATCGTCAATCCGAAATACAGTTCGGGCGAAGGGATCAAGGCGATGGAATCGCTGATTCGCGAACAACTGGGCGATACTTTCGGATATGAATGGACGTCGGTAGCCTACCAGGAAACCAAAGCCGGATCGACTACGACGGTTATCTTCGCGATGGCGCTCTTGGTAGCCTTCCTCGTTTTATCCGCTCAATATGAAAGCTGGACAAGCCCGTTGGCCGCCCTGATGGGATTGCCTATCGCTTTGCTGGGAGCTGTGCTGGGTTGCTTTATCATGGGCATACCCGTCAGCATTTATACGCAGATCGGGATTATCCTCTTGATCGCCCTTTCCGCCAAGAACGGGATTCTGATTGTGGAATTTGCCCGCGATTTTCATGCGGAAGGCAACTCGATCCGGGAATCGGCGCTGGAAGCCGGACACGTTCGGCTACGCCCCATCTTGATGACTTCCTTCGCTTTCGTGCTGGGCGTAATGCCGTTGCTCTTCGCCACCGGCGCGGGTGCCGCCAGCCGGATTTCCCTGGGGGCGGCTGTGGTATTCGGGATGTTAATCAATACGATTTTCGCCACCGCTTTTATTCCGAATTTCTATGAGTTGATGCAAACGATCCAAGAAAAATGGTTCGACCGAAAAAAAACGAACAAACGGAAAAAAACGGAAAAGGCGCTGCCCGTCTCTCCGTCTTCCGAGGCGCATGCGTCGCTTCCGCCGGCCGAACCGCCGACAACATAAACTCGAATCGGGCCGCTGGACAAGCAGCCCGATTTGTTTTTCCACGCAAGCGCAGGGAACGGCATTCTACCCGGGTATTCAAACCGGCCTCCTGACTCCCGTTAGGAGAATGGCATTTTACCCGGACTTTCTTCCGGCTTCCCCCCGGTTCCTCCCCACGTAACCGTTTCTAAAATCCCAATTCATGAAGCATCCGGTCGGTATGATCGAGGAAATATTTAGTCAAGGTATAAGGTTCCGTTTCTTCATAAGCCACTGCAGCAACGCCGGTTTCTTCCACCTGATAGATCCGCGCACCGGGATAGCCTAACAAGATAGGCGAGTGGGTGGAGACGATAAACTGGCATCCCCTCTCGACCAGCTCCCGCATCCTGACCAGCAACCCCATCTGGCGGGCGGGGGAAAGAGCCGCTTCCGGTTCATCGAGAAGAAACAGCGTATTCTTTTCACTATAGTTCAGGAACAAGCTCATGAAGCTCTCGCCATGCGATTGTTGCAACAACATCCGGCCGCCCAGCCGATCGAGCACGTAGCTGCGGCCGTAATCGAACGACTGCCGCCTGGCCTGGCGATCGATGCGGTCGGCATAATTGAAAAACGATTCCGCCCGGAATGCAAACACATCGTCGGGCTTGCGTTCGAAAACCAGTGCGATCTGTTCATGCAGATCGTTCACGGCGATTTTCACGGCTCCGTAATCTTCGCCGTCATACATCATGGTATGGTCGGAGGGCAATTTCTTCATCAACGCTTCCAATACCGTCGACTTGCCCATGCCGTTTTCCCCGACCAGAAAAGTGAGCGGACAATCGAACAAAAAGGATTCGATATGCCGCACGGCCGGCACGGCATACGGATATTTTACGTCTCCCTTCACCCGATCGGGATCGAGCAGCCGGATTTGTTTCAGATAAATCATAGGTGTTAGTTTAAAAGAATACCTGAGATACGGGGGTAAAGATAACCGTTTTTCGGAACAACCTACCTCCTTATGGCCTCCATTTATAGTATTCGGATCCTTTCATTGCCGCCCGACAAGGTTCCGATCGATTCAAAATATCCTTCTGATGCGCCCCTGCCGCCCTATTTTTTTATCCTACATCAAGAAATAAAGCATGAGGGCCATAAAATCGGTTCCAAAGTGTACAACGTATTTCGGCTGCCCCTATATTTGTGTCGTAAAACATAATTATTAGGCATATATGGTAAGAAGATTGTTTAGACGTTACATTCAACTTTTAGGGTTTCAGCCCTGGACCATATGGGTTTACCGCGTATGGTAAGAAGGTCGCCAAAAGGCGATGAATGTTTTTAGGTTATCAGGAGCCTATGCGACGAAAAGGTTTAGGTTATGATTTAGGTTTTCACTTGGTATTTTTTGGAAAGGCTCCTTTTTTTGAGAATTAGTTTATGTGTATCGAAAGGTGCACCAGTGTTTTACTTAAAAATGAAATGGCAGTATGAAAAGTATTTTTAGACATTTCTTTGCGAATTGCATGAAATACCTTGCAATCGCAGGCCAGTCAGAATTAACGAAATGGGGATATGATAAAAAGTAATACCCCATTTTTTACCCGAACAGTGATTCATTTCAAAAATACCACGGTTGCTTGTCGCACGACAGGCAACCGTGTTTGTTTTTCTACCTCCGGCATTTGATTATCAAAATCTCCTGATAAGTTCCGTCTATCGGAAGATAGATTCCTTAAAGCTTGCTTTTCATTTTCTTTTTCTTATTTTTGTTAGCATATTACT
Source organism: Tannerellaceae bacterium (assembly GCA_048403675.1). Classification (GTDB taxonomy): domain Bacteria; phylum Bacteroidota; class Bacteroidia; order Bacteroidales; family Tannerellaceae; genus Parabacteroides. Next base: position 7,643 of record DBFJSK010000046.1, read on the forward strand.
AATCGATCCGCACCGGAACACCTACCGGCAGCCGTGTCCCGGAAAGGACGGCCTCCGCTCGACCGTTACGGAAATAAAACATTATTTTATGGAAAACAAAAAACTCACAGCCGCCAACGGCCGCCCTGTTGCCGACAATCAGAACACCCAAACCGTCGGGCCGCGTGGCCAAGTGCTTTTGCAAGATCCCTGGCTGATTGAAAAACTAGCCCACTTTGACCGCGAAGTTATCCCCGAACGCCGTATGCACGCCAAAGGTTCCGGCGCTTTCGGTACGTTTACCGTTACCCACGATATAACGAAATACACCAAAGCGGCCATTTTCAGTGAAGTAGGAAAGAAAACCGATTGTTTCGTACGCTTCTCGACGGTGGCCGGCGAGCGCGGAGCAGCCGATGCCGAACGCGACATTCGCGGATTCGCCATGAAGTTCTACACCGAAGAGGGCAACTGGGATCTGGTAGGCAACAACACCCCCGTTTTCTTCTTGCGCGACCCGTTGAAATTCCCTGATCTGAATCATGCCGTCAAACGCGATCCGAAGACGAATATGCGCAGTGCCGACAATAACTGGGATTTCTGGACTTTACTGCCCGAAGCCCTGCATCAGGTAACCATCACGATGAGCCCGCGGGGTATTCCTTATTCTTATCGCCACATGAACGGATACGGCAGTCACACGTACAGCTTCATCAATGCGGAGAACCAGCGTATCTGGGTAAAATTCCACCTGAAAACGATGCAAGGCATTCGCAACCTGACCGATCAGGAAGCGGAAGCCATTATCGCCAAAGACCGTGAATCGCATCAACGCGACCTGTTCGAAAGTATCGAAAGGGGCGATTTTCCGTCGTGGAAATTCCAGATTCAGTTGATGACCGAAGAACAAGCCGAAACCTACCCGGTCAACCCGTTCGATTTGACCAAAGTATGGCCGCACAAAGATTTTCCGTTGATGGATGTAGGTATTCTGGAACTGAACCGGAATCCGGAAAACTATTTTCAGGATGTGGAACAAGCTGCCTTCAACCCGATGAATACGATAGAAGGTATCGGCTTCTCGCCCGACAAAATGCTGCAAGGCCGGCTGTTTTCCTACGGCGACGCTCAACGTTATCGCTTGGGTGTGAATCTGGAACAGATTCCGGTAAACAAACCTCGCTGCCCTTTCCATGCGTTCCACCGCGATGGCGCCATGCGGGTAGACGGCAATTACGGCAGTACGAAAGGCTATGAACCGAATAGCTTCGGCCAGTGGCAGGATTCGCCGGAAAAGAAAGAACCGCCCTTGAAAGCGAACGGGGCAATCTACAATTACAACGAACGGGAATACGACGAGGATTATTACAGCCAGCCCGGCGCCTTATTCCGCCTGATGCCGCCCGAGGAACAACAACTTTTGTTCGAAAATACGGCTCGCCAGTTGGGAGGCGCCCAGTTGTTTATTCAGCAACGGCATGTGCGCAATTGCTATAAAGCCGATCCGGCTTACGGCCAAGGCGTAGCCCACGCGCTGGGTATCAGTTTGGAAGATGCCTTGAAAGAAACACGCTAGTAAACAGGAATGGGAATTTACGTTTGAATGCGTAGACCCTGTTTCATGCAAGGTATCGTAGCAGTCAATTTTTTTTGACGCTCTCCCCTCCTTCCATCGCCGTAGAAATGATATTCCACGG
>DBFJSK010000047.1:0-4122 GCA_048403675.1 Tannerellaceae bacterium
AAATGAAAGATAAAAAGATGGTTGTTTATTTGATTGATAATCAGCGTGTTGTGCTTTTGCCCGCAAGTAGCTTCCATCGGATGCCTATGAAATGGAAATTCCATGCCGAAGGAATTCGAATTGCATAAGCATGGAATTGAAATTTTATAAGCATCCATTTTTTTCAGATAAAAAAGAATACACGAAGTAGGCAGGCTGTCCCGCTGCGAGCTTATGGGTTATTGAGGCCTTCAACCGGATAAGGCTTTCGTAGTTTTTCAGGGAAAAGTGGAGGTGGAACTTCCGGGGGCAAACTAAGTCGTGGCTAACCTTGCGTGTCGGTTCCGTTTTACAGCACTTATATAATGTATATAAAAGAGAAAAGGCCTTACGATTATCGTAAAGCCTTTAACTGGAATTAAGTTGCGGAAGCGGGGGGATTCGAACCCCCGGTACGGTAACCCGTACGTCAGTTTAGCAAACTGGTGGTTTCAGCCACTCACCCACACTTCCTTATGTGCCGTGCTATTCTTCTGAATTGCGCTGCAAAGATAGAGGGATATTTTTAAATAAACAAAGCTTTTTGCCTATATTTTTAAAGAAAAAGATACTACTTTTGTGGCCGATTCTGATAGTCAGCTTTTTATTTAGACGCAACCGACAGCCGGATAGCAAAAAACAAAGAAAATAAAAAGTCTTCTTTCGGAGCAAAGAGTCCGCCCCTTCGCCCAAAAAGCACTGCCTGGCCTGGATCCCGGTATTTATTCCGCCCAGTCCCTCCGCCCGACAAGAAAGACCACCAGAAACAAAAACAAGGAAAGGGGCATCTTTCCGACAAACGAATCCTTACAAAAGCAAGACATATGCAAGCAGAAACGAAGCAAAATAAGCCGGTAGAAACGAAGCAAAATAAGTCGGTTCGCCGGCGGCGCCTGATAGGAGGCCTCGTTCTCATCCTTTTCCTTGTGGCAGCCCTGGCCGGATGGTGGGCCTATCGCCTCGTAGGCATGCCCAATTTCCTACCCGGAAAAAACGTCTATATCTACATCGATCAAACGAAGAATTTCGATCAACTCTGCCGTCAGCTCCAAGACTCTGCCGGATGCCGCCGCATCCGTACGTTCAAAACCCTGGCCAACCTTTTAAAATACCCCCAAAGCATGCATACCGGCCGCTATAAGGTAGAATCCGGTATGAGCAACCTGGCACTTTTGAACGATCTCCGGCGCGGACACCAAGCCGCCACCCGGATCACTTTCCACGCCGTTCGCTTAAAAGAAGATCTGGCCGAACGACTTTCCGAAAGCCTCATGCTTGAAAAAGATGACCTCCTTGCGTTGCTCAACGATTCCCTCTATTGCGACTCGCTCGGCTTTACCCCCCAAACCATCCCGGCCCTCTTTATTCCCAATACCTACGAAGTCTACTGGAATATTCCCGCCGATAAACTCATGCGCCGGATGAAGCGCGAATACGACGCCTTCTGGACAACCCAGCGCCGCGCCAAAGCCGCTGCGACCGGGCTTACCCCCGTAGAAGCCTCCATCCTTGCCTCCATCGTAGAGGAGGAAACGGCCGCCCCCGACGAATATCCTATCGTGGCCGGGCTTTATATCAATCGCCTGCAAGCCGGCATACCCCTGCAAGCCGATCCCACGGTGAAGTTCGCCCTCGGTAATTTCGGATTACAACGTATCCTGTTCGAACACCTCGAAATCGATTCTCCCTACAATACCTATAAATATGCCGGTCTGCCCCCGGGCCCCTTGCGCATACCCTCCGCCCGGGCCATCGACGCCGTCTTAAACCATACCCGGCATCGCTATTTCTATATGTGCGCTAAGGAAGATTTCTCCGGGCGCCATAATTTCGCCGTTACCCTGGCCCAACACAATCGCAACGCCGCCCGCTACCGGGCAGAGCTCGACCGTCGAAAGATTCGTTAGCTTTTTGCTTTTATATTAGGGCAAAAGCCGTATCTTTGACACCCGTATAACAAGAATAATCGACATAAGAAAACGAAATACACATGGAAAGACATCTATTTTTAGGGGATGAAGCCGTCGCCCAGGCGGCTATCGACGCCGGTTTATCAGGCGTATATGCCTACCCCGGCACTCCTTCCACCGAAATCACCGAATACATTCAAACGTCGCCCGAGGCCCGCGAAAGAGGCATCCACTGCCGGTGGAGCGCGAATGAAAAAACCGCCATGGAAGCCGCCCTTGGAATGAGCTATGCCGGCAAACGAGCGCTTTGCTGCATGAAACACGTGGGGCTGAACGTAGCCGCCGACTGTTTTATGAACGCCGCCATGAGCGGAATCAACGGCGGAATGATCATCCTTTCGGCCGACGATCCCTCGATGCACTCTTCACAAAACGAACAAGATAACCGCGTATTCGGTCATTTCGCAATGATCCCCATGTTCGAACCCTCCAGCCAACAAGAGGCTTACGATATGATATACGACGGGTTCGCCCTTTCCGAAAAATTAGGCTATCCCATCCTGGTGCGGATCACCACCCGCATGGCCCATTCCCGCGCCGGTGTAATCCGGAAAGAACCCCAACCGCAAAACGGCATGCACTGCCCGGCCGACGGTCGGCAGCGTTTCATCCTTTTGCCCGCTCTTGCCCGCAAACGCTTCAAAGCCTTACTCGCAGCCCAGGACACCTTTACGGAAGCTTCCGAAAACTCACCCTACAACCGCTATTTCGATGCAGCCGATAAAAAGCTCGGCATCCTCACAACGGGAATCGCCTTTAACTACCTGTCGGAAAATTATCCCGACGGTTTCGAACATCCCGTTTTGAAGATCGCCCACTATCCCTTACCCCGCAAGCAGGTTGAAAAGTTGGCCCACGAATGCGACGAGTTACTCGTGCTCGAAGAAGGCTATCCTGTGGTTGAAGAACAACTGAAAGGTTTTCTGGCCAACGGCAAACCCATACACGGCCGTCTCGACGGCACCTTGCAGCGCGACGGCGAATTAACGCCCGATGCGGTAGGTCGCGCTCTGGGCAAGGAAATCAATCGCTATTATGCCATTCCCGAAGTGGTCGAACAACGGCCGCCCGCCTTATGTCAGGGATGCGGCCACCGCGATATGTATGAAGCCCTCAACGAAGTATTGGCCGAATACGAAGGAGCCAAGGTTTTCGGCGATATCGGTTGCTATACCCTGGGCGCACTTCCCCCGTTCCGCGCCATCGATTCCTGTATCGACATGGGGGCCTCCATCACGATGGCCAAAGGAGCGGCCGACGCCGGCGTATTCCCTGCCGTCTCCGTGATCGGCGACTCTACCTTTACCCATTCCGGCATGACCGGTTTGCTGGATTGCGTTAACGAAAATACCAACCTGACCATCGTTATTTCCGACAACGAAACGACGGCCATGACCGGCGGCCAGGATTCGGCCGGTACCGGACGCCTGGAATCCATCTGTGCCGGGATCGGCGTCGATCCGGCCCATATCCGGGTAATGATTCCCCTCAAGAAAAATTACGAAGAGATGAAAGCCGTCATTCGGGAAGAAATCGAATACAAAGGCGTGTCGGTATTGATTCCGCGCCGCGAATGTATCCAGACATTAACCAGAAAGAAAAAAGCCAGCAAAAAATGAAAACAGATATTATCTTATCAGGCGTCGGAGGACAAGGTATCCTTTCGATTGCAGCCGTTATCGGAGAAGCAGCCCTGAAAGAAGGGCTTTACATGAAACAGGCCGAAGTACACGGGATGAGCCAGCGCGGGGGCGACGTACAGTCCAACCTCCGAGTGTCCGATCAACCGATCGCTTCCGACCTGATTCCCCTCGGACAAGCCGACCTGATTATCTCCCTCGAACCGATGGAGAGCCTGCGTTATCTGCCTTATCTGAAAAAAGAAGGATGGCTGGTTACAAATTCCGAACCGTTTATCAATATTCCGAATTATCCGGATGTAGAAAAAGTGCATGCCGAATTGAACAAACTGCCCCATAAAGTAGTGCTCGACGTGGAAGCGATTGCCAAAGAAGCCGGTTCGGTCAGAGCCGCCAATATCGTGATGCTGGGAGCCGCCACCCCCTTCCTCGGCATCGAGTATGCCAAGATTGAAGACGGCATCCGCCGTATTTTCGGCCGGAAAGGCGAAGAA
>DBFJSK010000048.1:0-9196 GCA_048403675.1 Tannerellaceae bacterium
AAAGGGTTATACCCGCTGAGCCTGCGGTGGAAACTGAAGTACAGCCGCGGTCTCAGAGTGATTCCCGATCAAAGTCTGGCTTTCTTGGAGTATAAATTTTTCGATACCGACAAGAATGAGCTTGACATGAAAGAAGAAAAGGAAATAAAATAAAAGTAGTTAAAAAATCCCGGACGGATGAACCGCTCCGGGATTTTTTTGTTTCCTATGTAAGGAGAGTTCAGCTCCCTCCAGCCGACGGTTTCTTCCCTCGGCTTGCCTCCTATCAAGATTGAATTTCAACCGGCAGCCAAAATGTCAGACATTCTGCCACTCCTCTCCCCAAACCCCATCCGAACAACTTTGGCACGGCGTTTGTTGACTATTCACTGAATCCTGGACACGGGACGATGACGGATAAAGAATAATAACAATTAAAAATATTTACAATCATGGGAAAGATTATTGGAATCGACTTAGGAACAACCAACTCGTGTGTAGCCGTACTGGAAGGTAACGAACCGGTGGTTATCGCTAACAGCGAAGGTAAAAGAACAACCCCCTCCATCGTGGCTTTTGTGGAAGGCGGCGAACGCAAAGTGGGCGATCCGGCTAAACGTCAGGCTATCACCAACCCGGAAAAAACGATTTTCTCCATCAAACGTTTCATGGGTGAAACGTACGACCAGGTGACGAAAGAAATTACCCGCGTGCCTTATAAAGTAGTACGGGGCGATAACAATACGCCGCGCGTCGACATCGAAGGACGTTTGTATACGCCGCAGGAAATCTCGGCGATGATCCTTCAGAAAATGAAAAAGACAGCCGAGGATTATCTGGGCCAGGAAGTGACGGAAGCCGTGATTACCGTTCCGGCTTATTTCAGCGATGCACAACGTCAGGCTACGAAAGAGGCCGGTGAAATTGCCGGGCTGACGGTGCGCCGTATCGTGAACGAACCGACGGCGGCTTCGCTGGCTTACGGTTTGGATAAGACGAGCAAAGACATGAAAATCGCCGTATTCGACCTGGGTGGCGGTACGTTCGATATTTCTATCCTGGAACTGGGCGACGGCGTATTCGAAGTAAAATCGACCAACGGCGATACGCACCTGGGCGGCGACGATTTCGACCATGTCATCATCGACTGGCTGGCGGAAGAGTTCGAACGCGAAGAAGGCGTGGATCTGCGCAAAGACCCGATGGCCCTGCAACGTCTGAAAGAGGCTGCCGAAAAGGCTAAGATCGAATTATCGAGTACCACGAGCACGGAAATCAACCTGCCGTATATCATGCCGGTAAACGGAATTCCCAAGCACTTGGTAAAAACCATGACGCGCGCTAAATTCGAACAGTTGGCCGACGGTTTGATCCAGGCTTGTATCGAACCTTGCCGTCAGGCATTGAAAGATGCCAACCTGTCTACTTCCGACATCGACGAAGTGATCCTGGTAGGAGGTTCTACCCGTATCCCCGCCGTACAGGCAGTGGTTGAAAAATTCTTCGGAAAAGCGCCGTCGAAGGGGGTTAACCCCGACGAAGTAGTGGCTGTAGGGGCTGCTATCCAGGGTGGCGTATTGACCGGTGAAGTAAAAGACGTATTGCTGCTCGACGTAACTCCGCTGTCGCTGGGTATCGAAACGATGGGTGGCGTGATGACGAAACTGATCGAAGCCAATACGACGATCCCGACGAAGAAATCGGAAACGTTCACCACGGCTGTCGACAATCAGCCTTCCGTGGAAATCCACGTATTGCAGGGCGAACGTTCGCTGGCGAAAGACAACAAATCGATCGGTCGTTTCCACCTCGACGGTATTCCTGCCGCACAACGCGGTGTGCCTCAGATTGAAGTAACGTTCGATATCGATGCCAACGGTATTCTGAATGTATCGGCCAAGGATAAGGGTACGGGTAAAGTACAAAGTATCCGCATCGAAGCTTCCAGCGGTCTGAGCGACGACGAAGTGAAACGCATGAAAGACGAAGCGGCCGCCAACGCGGAAGCCGACAAAAAAGAAAAAGAACGGATCGATAAGTTGAACCAGGCGGACAGCCAGATTTTCCAGACGGAAAAACAACTCAAAGATCTGGGCGACAAATTACCGGCCGACAAGAAAGCTCCGATCGAAGCCGCTTTGAACAAGCTCAAAGAAGCGCACAAATCGCAAGACGTAGCCGCTATCGATGCAGCTATGGCCGAACTGAACACGGTATTCCAGGCTGCCAGCCAGGAGATGTATAACGCACAGGCCGGCGGCGCACAAGGCGGACAGCAGGCTGATCCGAATTTCGGAGGCCAGCAGGCTAACTCCAACAAGGACGGCGGCAAAGATAATGTAACCGATGTAGACTTCGAAGAGGTTAAATAGAAGAAGGATTTCTTCCTGAAAATAGAAAAGCAGCCGATCGGGTATTCCCCGGTCGAGCTGCTTTTTCTGTTTACCTTAATACCTCAATCCAAGTTGATTTTCAAATATTATTAATATATTTGCGCCTTAAACACAGGGATCATCAAGGTGGCGCTAAAAATACATATATATAAGCATATTTTTCTTTTGGTGTGTCTGCTGGTTAGCCTCCAAGGATGCGGAGACCCTCCTAAGACAGCCCGTATCCTTATGATACATTCCTTTGAAGCCGATTACCCGGCGTATCCGGATTATAACCGCCTGCTCCAGGCTTACCTTCGCCAGGAGGGAATCGAAGCCGAGATCCGGACAGCCTACCTTGATTGTGAACAGTACCGCGCCTGGGACGAAGAAAAACGAATGCGCGAATGCCTGGATTCGATCGCCCCCTGGCATCCCCATCTCATTATGGTGGCGGAAGATCAGGCCACTTATTCTTTACTGGCTTCCGACCATCCGCTGGTGTATAAAACGCCTGTAGTATTTGCGGGAGTAAATTTTCCGAATCATAAATTGCTGGAAAAATACCGGAACGCTACCGGGTTTTACGATAAGCCCGACTACCTGACCAACCTTCGCCTGATCGAGCGGCTGATGGGTACCTGCGGAATCTTTATGCTTCACGACAGCACCTATCTGGACAGACAGGCCAAACAGGAGATCCACCTCCAATTGGACAAGGCCGGCATCCGGGTGGAAGACAAAAAAATCCTGTATGCCCCTATCACCGAAGAGGAGATAAAAAATATGCAACCCTACATCACCCGGCCCGATAGTACGACGGTGAATATCCTGCCCGTACAAGGAGACAAATTGGCGGTCGTTTCGTTTTACATGAGCCGGTATGCGCCTTATAAATATTACCTCCAATCGAAAAGGGATTACCGGGTAATGAACATCAGCCTTTTTTCGGGTAAACCTTCGTTTACGACTATCAACGATGAATTGGGATATCATAGCAAACTGGTAGGGGGATATATTACTTCACTGGAAACCCAGGTAAAAGAATCCGCCCGGCGAGCCGCCGATATATTGAAAGGCGCCCCGGTTACGTCCTTCCCCCAACTGACCGAAAGCGCCAAAGAATATGTATTCGATTTTGCGGAATTGGAATTTTGGAAGATCGATAAAGACAAACTGCCCTCTGACAGCGTATTTCTACATTGGCCGTTTTCCAAACGTTTTCCCATTCTTTTTTGGGGAATGACCACTTTCGGCGTCGGCTTGTTGATCCTGATTTTCTTATTCCTTATCATTAAAACCACGCAGACCTCGCGGGCGGAGAAACTCGCCAAACAGGCGTTACTGCATGAAAAGGAATCGTTGGCGGTGGCCTTGAAAAAAGCTGAAGAATCCGACCGGATGAAGTCGGTATTTCTGGCCAATATGAGCCATGAAATCCGCACGCCGCTGAATGCCATCGTCGGTTTCTCGCAGTTAATAGCCGATAAAGAAGTGCCGATGGATGAAAAGGAGGAATATGCCAATATCATCCTTATAAATGTGGACTTGCTGCTCAAACTGGTAAACGATATTCTGGACTTGGCCCGGATCGAATCGGGGCATCTGGTTTTCCAGCATCGGCAATGCAACCTGAACGATCTGATTAATGATGTATACGCCAGCTTTCAGGCGGACATACCCAAAGAAATCCAATTCCTTAAGCATATTCCCGAGAAACCGGTGTATATTCTCAGCGATTATGCCCGCATCAGTCAGATCCTGGACAACTTCATGCGCAATTCGCTGAAATTTACCCAATCGGGCTTTATCGAGATCGGTTACCACCAAGACACGGCCCGTCAACGCGTCAATCTGTACGTGAAAGATTCCGGCACTGGTATTCCGAAAGAAAAGCAAACGGCTATTTTCGAACGTTTCAGCAAGCTAAATGAATTCGTACAAGGAACGGGGCTGGGCTTGTCGATCTGCCAGGCCATCGCCCAACGTCTCGACGGAAAGTTGATGCTCGAATCGGAACCCGGGCAAGGAAGTTGTTTCTATGTACAGTTTTCGTCGGAACCTTACTAAGGAAGAAAAGAGAAAGCGCTCGTTTATCCAGCATCCGTTTTTATCCGAATCCGATTCTTCCCAAAGCAGCTTTTTTAGGATAAGCGCTTTTTCAAAGCCGGGAACCTTCCCGGCATCAAAGCTTTTTCAGGAAAGGCAAGACCAGAAAAACAGGCAAACAACAAAGCATCACCCAGATAAAGAAATGCGGATACCCCAGTTGTTCCTGTATCCAGCCCGACACCATCCCGGGCAACATCATGCCTAGCGCCATAAATCCCGTACTGATGGCATAATGGGAAGTTTTAAAAGCCCCGTCGGCAAATAGCATCAGATACATCGTATAAGCCGTGAACCCAAATCCATACCCGAACTGTTCGATCGCCACACAAGTATTGATTACCCACAGGTTTTCGGGCAACGCATAAGCCATATACAAATAAACCAGGTTGGGCAGCGTAATAGCCAGCGTCATCGGCCATAGCCAGTGGCGCAACCCTTTCCGGGCGATGGCCATTCCCCCGAGGATTCCTCCCAGCAACAAAGCCGCCACCCCGACCGTACCATAGGCAAAACCCACCTCGCCGGTCGTGAGCGCCAAGCCCCCGTCCATCCGTTTATCCAATAAAAAGGGAGAGGCCAGCTTAACCAATTGCGATTCGCCCAGCCGGAAAGTAAGCATAAATAAAAGCGCCGGCAAAATCCCCTCCTTCCGGAAAAAGCTTACGAAAGTTCGCCCGAAAGCTCCCCATATCGTTTGAAAGGACAATTCTTTCCGGAGAGCGTCCGACGCCGGACGGGGCAAGATATACCGATGCCAAAGCGCGAGGGCGACAAACGAACCGGCCAGGATGAAAAAAACCAGGCTCCAGGCAAAAGGCACCTTTCCGGTACGCAGCTCCAACCACCCGGCCAACATCACCAGCAACCCCTGCCCCGTCAGCATAGCCACCCGATAGAATGTATTCCGGATGCCGATAAAAAAAGCCTGTTGTTCGTGATCGAGCGCCAGCATATAAAATCCGTCGGCGGCAATATCGTGTGTGGCCGAACTGAACGCCATCAACCAGAAAAAAGCCAAGGTAAATTTCAGAAAGAAATCGCCGGGAAGCATAAAAGCCACGCCCGCCATGCCGGCTCCTATCAACAACTGCATAGCATACACCCACCACCGCTTTGTCTTGATCAGATCCACAAAAGGACTCCACAGCGGTTTGATCACCCACGGAAAATAGAGCCAGCTCGTATACAGCGCAATCTCCGTATTCGACACTTCCAGCCGCTTATATAAAATAACGGAAAGCGTCATGACCACGACATAGGGCAAGCCCTCTGCAAAATAAAGCGACGGCACCCAGGCCCAAGAAGTAGGCGGTTTCATAAATCGATAGAAAAGGCATCGGCATCCTTATCTGCCGGAAATTTAGTTCGGAAAGCCGTTAATGCGTCCTTTTTCAGCCCAACCGTAGGCGAAGCGTATTCCCTCCGCCCGGCATCTGCCAACTTATCGCCCCGCGGCCCGAAAAGCATCGAACAGCCGGGATAGACAAAGCCTTTTCCATCGACGCCCGTCCGATTCACCCCCGCCACATAAGCGATATTTTCGATCGCCCGGGCCGGAAGCAACGACTTCCATACCTGTATCCGGGGCTCCGGCCAGTTGGCCACATAAATCAACAGATCGTAAGCATTCGCCACATTGCGGCTCCATACGGGAAACCGCAAATCATAACACACCTGCAAGCCGATACGCCACCCTTTATACGAAGCGATCACCTGCTGGCGGCCGGCCGAAAAATGCTTATCCTCTGCCGCCATCCGAAATAAATGGCGTTTGTCGTAATACCATGTTTCCCCTTGGGGTGTGACAAAAAAGGCCCGGTTATAAAACCGGCCGCCCACTGTAGCGATAAAACTTCCGGTCACAGCCATACCGAAACGGGAAGCCCAGCTCCGAACCCTATCCATCGTCGGTCCCTCGGGCGTATCGGCCAGCATTTCAGCCTGCATCGAGAAACCGGTCGTAAACGTCTCCGGCAAAACAGCCACATCCGTACGGCCCGCAAGCCGTTGCAGCCGCCGGCCATACGCATCCAGGTTCGCCGCCCGGTTTTCCCATACGATCGGCGATTGGATCAGACTGACACGCAAATCTTCCGCCATACATATTCCCCCTTTTATCTTAAACCTGTACGAAATTCTCCGGATGGCAAGCCGTCACCCCGCGGTAATGTTCGCGGATCTTGTGAATATCTTTATCCACATCTCCCGTAGGATAAAAAATCCCCTTCGAACCTACCTCCTTTTTCCCATAATCGAAATAAGCCATCAAAATAGGCACTTCGGCTTTCAGAGCAATAAAATAAAACCCTTTTTTCCACTCCTTCACCCGTTTGCGCGTCCCTTCGGGCGTAACGGCCAACTGGAAACGCGCACGGCTTTTAAAAGCCTCCACCATCTGATCGGTCACCGAGGTACGTTTGCCGCGATCCACCGGCACGCCGCCGATCCAATTGAAAAACAAATTCAACGGAAAAAAGAACCATTCCTTTTTAATCAGGAAACTGGCATTACACCCGATGGAAGTATAGAACAACTTCCCCACGATAAAATCCCAGTTGCTGGTATGAGGAGCGACGCAAACCACACATTTTGGCAAATCCACGCCTTCGGTAGAGCCTAACCGCCAACCGGCCAGGCGCAGAATTGCTTTCGAAAGAGCTTTTTTCATGCCTCTTTTTCTTTGCTCAATTGCTCGATTTCGGTCCCGATAGCATTCACTTCGGCTTGGAAATCGGCCGCCAGACGGCGATAATATTCCTTCACCCGAGCTTTATTATCCTTCCCGTCGGCACGCTGTGCGCGGCGAATAAAATCATCTTGCATATTAAGTATTCTCGACATCAAAGCTTCCGCTTTCTCCTGTTCCACACCCGGAATGTACATCTTGCAAACCAATACTTCCGCGAACAAATCGCCTGCTACATAGCTGATGTCTTTCTTCAAAATTCTTCTTTTAGCCATAACTTTACGCTTTTAAATATCCACAAATATAAAAACAATGTTATTAAATACCGCCCGATAGCGAAGAAAAACATAAAATAGATTATCTTTGCAGCCGTGAAATGATTGATTATAAATAAAATCATAGTATGAACGAACTAATAAAGACGCCAGAATTTCTCTTTGAAAGCAGCTGGGAAGTTTGCAATAAAGTAGGAGGTATTTACACCGTTCTTTCCACCAAGGCACATACGCTACAACAAATTTTTAACGACAAAGTTATATTTATCGGACCTGATGTGTGGGCCGACACCGAAGCCCAGGATTTCGAAGAAGATCCGACTTTGTTTGCCGACTGGAAAAAACACGCCGAAGAAACAGACCGTTTGAAAATCAAAGTAGGTCGTTGGAAAGTACCCGGGCAGCCCCCTGTTATTCTTGTAGACTTCAAACCTTATTTTGTAGAAAGAGACGCCTTCTTCTATTCCATGTGGGAAGATTTCAAAGTGGATTCCATCCACGCTTACGGCGATTACGACGAATCCTGTATTTTCGCCTACGCCGTAGGAAAAGTAATCGAAAGCTTCTACCGCTTCCACCACCTGGAAAACAAACAAGTAGCAGCACTATTCAACGAGTGGATGCTCGGCATGGGTGCACTTTACATTCAGAAAAAACTACCTGCCATAGCCACGCTATTCACCACACACGCCACTTCCATCGGCCGCTCCATCGCCGGCAACAACAAAGCGCTGTACGCCTATATGGACGGATACAACGGCGACCAGATGGCCGCCGAACTGAACATGGAAGCCAAGCATTCGGTAGAAAAACAAACCGCTCTGCACGTGGACTGCTTCACGACCGTGAGCGACATCACGGCCCGCGAATGCAAACAACTGTTGGATAAAGAACCCGACATCGTTACCCCGAACGGCTTCGAACCGAATTTCGTACCCGAAGGAAAAGCCTACGACCAGAAACGCGCCGAAGCGCGTCGCACCCTAATCAATGTAGCCGAAAAGTTATTAGGCTGCCCTATTGAAGCGAACGCCCTGCTGATCTCCACCAGCGGACGATACGAATACCGCAACAAAGGCATCGACGTCTTCATCGAAGCCATGAACCGGATTCGCACCTCCCAACGCCTCCAACGCGAAGTCGTAGCCTTCATCATGGTACCGGCCTGGATACGCGCCCCGCGCGCCGATATGAAAGAGGTGATCGAAAAAAACATTCCTACCACCGCCCCCTTGCAAATGCCCTTCATTACGCATTGGCTGTATAATATGGCGGACGATAAAGTATTGAACTACATCTCGCACGCCGGCTTTACCAACGCAGCGTCCGAGAAACTGAAGATCATCTTCGTTCCCTGCTACCTCGACGGCAAAGACGGCATTATCAATAAAACTTATTACGACCTGTTGATCGGTATGGACGTGACCGTCTATCCCTCCTATTACGAGCCGTGGGGATATACGCCGCTGGAAAGCATCGCCTTCGGCATCCCGACCATCACCACCAACCTGGCCGGTTTCGGACTCTGGGCCAAGAAAATCGTATCGGGCGACGATATTAGCGAAGGCGTAGCCGTCATCAATCGCACCGACTTCAACTATTTCGAAGTAGCCGATGCCATTACCGACGCCGTTTTCTCCCTGATCGGGAAAGACCGCAGCCAGGCGAAGGCGATCCGCCAGCAATGCTTCGAAGTGGCACGCCAAGCGGAATGGAGCAAGTTCATCGCTTACTACCGCGAGGCCTTCAACATCGCCCTTCGCAAGGCCGAA
>DBFJSK010000049.1:0-11585 GCA_048403675.1 Tannerellaceae bacterium
ATGGGATCAATAAATTGGACACTAATCTTCTTTACAGCCATATCCCTAATCTGGAAATTTGAAGAAACTTTAGTTTTTCCCGGCCCATTCTGTTCTAAAAAAAGCTTTACTGTATTCAAAGCATTTTCGTATTCATTAGGATTTGAAATATTTTTTTTATTTAGAAAGTCTGATTTAACAAGATCTCCTTTATCACATCCTGTCCACCCCATGAGTATACATACAATTAAGTAATAGATTTTTTTCATATTATTTTTTTAATTCTGCTCTTTATGGCAAACTTAACAAAAAAAATCAATAAAAAAATCAGCTTAAAACATTTCCAAGTACAACAAATTACTTAAACAAAAAAATATTCTACTCTATCTTCTTACCTCTAACATCCTCCTAATAACTAGCCTTACAAAAAAAAGAAAAATCAGCAAACCTAATAATCGATGATTTTTAAATACTTTCATAAACTAAGCTATCCTTTATTCTATTTCTAAAAATCAATACCAAAGCGTAAGGTCAATTCAAATAGGGAGAGCTAAACAAAAAAATAAAGGAGAGAGAGCATTAATAATTTAACTTTATTTAGCTCATTTACTTTACTCTCTTTTCGACCGTAAGCATTCTGGAGAGCGGCACATCCGGGAAATAAAATACTATTCCCATGGCTTCTTCCCTGAAAAAGCCCTCTTTTTCTGCTCAATTCAATTTCAGGATCATCAAAACGAAAGGATTCTCCTTCCCTGACTTTTCATAAATCCTCGTTCTCTAAACGCTTTACCCCTGTGCGAGGATTGAAAAAGCTCTCTCCTATCCGAGAAATTAAGGTAGTCGGTGAAAGGCAAAGATCTTGTTCTTCATAATCCGGGTTCAATATTACCACCTCACAAATTTCATTTGATGGCTTATCCAACAGAAACCCTTTTTCTTCTTCCTCTTTACTTATTTACCTAAATGCCTCAAAAGAACGGATCTCTTTCCCAATTCACCGTTTTTCCCTATTTTTGCAAACGATTACGGATAGCGATAAAACACGAAAGAAGAATGAAAAAGATAGGGTTATTGCTCTTTGCCTTGTGCCTCGGAATAAATGTCGGCGCCCAAGTGATATTGAGTGACAAGGCGGAGATTAGCTTGCTGACCAGCGCTCCTTACGACGAAGAGGTATTTACCTTATACGGCCATGCGGCTTTGCGCATACATGACCCACTCCGAGAACTCGACCTCATTTTCAATTATGGGATCTTCGATTTTTCGAAGCCTCATTTCATTTACCGGTTTGCCAAAGGAGAAACCGATTATATGCTGGGCGTAGCTAATTTTCCCGATTACGTAACCGAATACCAATTGCGCGGCAGCGATGTCACCGAACAAGTGCTCGATTTGTTGCCAGGCGAAAAAAACCGTATCTGGCAAGCACTGCTCGAAAACTACCAACCCGAAAATCGTGTCTATCGGTACAATTTCTTTTTCGACAATTGCGCCACCCGGCTGGCAGCCTTAACCGAAAAAAACGTGTACGGCACGATTCGGTATACCGACCCTCCCGAGCCGAAAACCTTCCGCGAACTGATTAATCACTGCACCCGCAACCATCCCTGGCTTACGTTCGGTTGCGACCTGGCCTTGGGCAGTCCGACCGATCGGGTAGCTACCCCCCATGAAATGATGTTCCTTCCCTTTTACTTGAAAGAGGCCTTCGCTAACGCCAAGGTAATCGATCCCGCGGGAAAAGAACGCCCTTTGGTCAAGGAAACCCGCGTGATCGGAGCTAGCAGCGCTTCCGCCGACAAGGCACTCGCCCCGGCGAAAGAAACAATGGCTTCCACAAAAGGAAGTATCACTTCCACGGAAGAAATTTCCACCCCCGTAAAAAAAATGGAAGAACCCGCAGAAGAAGTAGAAGAATCCGACGAAACACCCCCCTTCATCGCCTCTCCGATGGCCGCTTCCCTCCTGCTCTTCCTGCTTGTGGCCGGACTTACTTTCGTAGAATGGCGAAAAAAAATTTATTTCCGGTGGCTGGACTGTCTGCTCTTCTTCGTAGCCGGGGCAGGCGGAGTTATCCTCTTCTTTCTCAGCTTCATATCCGTACACCCCGCCACCTGGCCGAACTGGTCGCTCGTGTGGTTGAATCCGCTCGATCTCTTCGCCGTCATTTTGTTTTGCGTAAAAAAAGCCCGGAAAGCTGCATATTACTATCATTTTATTAACTTTGCGGCGCTTAGTATGATGTTGGCGGGTTGGTATTGGATTCCGCAACATCTCAATGCAGCCTTTATTCCGCTGGTAGCCACACTCTGGATACGTTCGGGATACGGCATTTACAGAAAGAAATGGAAAATCGGATGAGAAAATTTTTATCGTCACTGATCGCGATACTGGTGGTCACTAATCTGGAGGCGCAACAGCAAACCCCCAAGTTGGTGGTATGCATCACCGTCGACCAATTACGCGGCGATTACATCGAATACTTTTACAACACATTCGGCGAGCGCGGTTTCAAACGCCTGCTCAGCGAAGGACTGGTGTATAAAAACATCCGTTTCGAATTCTCCGACATCGACCAGGCCAGCGCCTTCGCCACCCTGTTCACCGGCAGCAATCCCTGCTTCCACGGAATCAGCGGCGAAAAAACGTACGATTTCGACAAAGAAAAAGAGGTATCCATCCTCTTCGATCCCGAATACCTGGGCAATTATACCCACGAACATTACTCCCCGAAGAAACTATACAGCTCCACCATCGGCGACGAGCTGAAAATCGCCTCCGGCGGCCGCAGCGACGTATATGCCATTGCCCCCGACCCGGAAGCCGCTATTCTTTCCGCCGGCCACGCCGCCAACGGAGCTTTCTGGATGGACGACCTCAACGGCAAATGGGCTACGACTACCTATTATAAAGGCATCCCGTGGTATGTAGACCGTTACAACAACGGCCCCGAATCCCTGTCGGCGCGGCTGGAAACAATGGTGTGGACGCCGTTGCTCCCGCTCGACAAGCTCAATGCCTTTCCTTATGTGCTCGACGACCTGCCGTTCCGCTACACCTTCAATGAAAAAACGGCCCACTGTTTCCCCAACCTGAAAACCTCCCCGTTTATCAACAAAGAGATTACCCGGCTGGCCATGCAGTTCCTCAACTACGGGGCCTTCGGTACCCGCACTTGCCCCGATATGCTGGCCCTGACCTACTACGCCGGCAATTACCGGGGAACGATGAGCAAAGATTATACCCGCGAAATACAAGATACCTATTACCAGCTCGATCAAGACTTGGGCCAGTTGCTCGATTCGATCGATAAGAAAGTAGGCTTGGCCCATACCCTGATCGTCTTCAACGGGTCGGGTTATTACAAAAGCGAAGAAGAATATCCCGACGGGCTCCTGATTAACGGTGGAGATTTCCACCCCAAACGCTGCCTGGCCCTGCTGAATATGTACCTGATGGCGATTTACGGCCAGCAAAGCAACTGGGTAAAAGGATATTATCACAACCAGATTTATCTGAACCGGAAAGCTATCGAAGACGCCAAACTCGACCTGGGAGCGGTACAAGACAAAGCTGCCGAATTTATCCGCGAATTCAGCGGGGTACAACACGTAACGACCGACCAGGCCCTCTTGACCGGCGACTGGAACGAAGGCACTTCCAAATTCCGCCAAGGCACGCATCACCTGGGTCGCGGCGATCTGATTATCGAACTGCAACCAGGTTGGAAAATCAACTTCGACAATCCGAAAGAGAAAGTCAAGATTATTCGCAATAATGCCGTTCTTACCCCCTTGATCTTTTTGGGTAACGGCGTAAAACCCCAACATATCTATCGCGAAGTAAAGGCTACGGAAATAGCCCCCAGCGTTACGCACGTACTCAGAATCAGGCCGCCGAATGCCGCCGAAGATGCTCCCCTTTGGGAACTGAGAACAGGTAAGTAACCCCTTTCCGGAAAAACCATCCGGAATCAGTAAACTCCCCCCCTCCCAGTTCCCTCCCCCGCTCCTGCCATCAGGAGCATTCAAACAACTATCCGGAATCTGACCTCTTGGACTTTGCGAGCCGCCCTAGCGAAAAAAACAGTTACACCGTAGCTGGCTGCCGGCTCAGACAACCAAAGTCAATCAAGAACAGCCGAGAACCAGCCAAGACAAGCGGGCAACCGGCCAAACAGGCCCCCTCCGGTTCTAACTAACGAAATAAATAAAACAAAAATAGCATGGGATTCAATGAATTTATGACGAAGTTGTTCGGCAACAAGTCGCAACGTGACCTGAAAGAAATCACCCCTTACGTAGAAAAGATCAAAGCCGTTTATCCGTCGATCAAGGTACTCAGCCACGACGAGTTACGCGCAAAAACAGAAGAAATCAAACAACGCATCCAGGACTACGTAGCCGAAGAACGCAAGCAGGTAGAAACGCTTCGCGAAGGCATCGACAATAAAGAACTGGAAGAACGCGAAACCATCTGGGCCGAAGTCGATAAAATCGAGAAAAATATCACGGAGAAAATGGAAGTCATCCTCGAAGAATCACTTCCCGAAGTATTCTCCATCATGAAAGATACCGCCCGTCGCTTCACCGAAAACGAAGAAATCGTGGTAACCGCCACCCCGTTCGACCGCGACCTGGCCACCCAGCACGACTTCGTACGCATCGAAGGCGACAAAGCCATCTACCAGAACCACTGGAAAGCCGGCGGCAACGAAATCACCTGGGATATGGTACATTACGATGTACAGCTCTTCGGCGGCGTGGTACTCCATAAAGGAAAAATCGCAGAAATGGCCACTGGAGAAGGAAAAACGTTGGTCGCCACGCTGCCCGTTTTTCTGAACGCACTCACCCGCAACGGCGTGCACGTCGTTACTGTGAACGACTACCTCTCCAAACGCGACTCCGAATGGATGGGCCCCCTTTATATGTTCCACGGCCTGTCGGTAGATTGCATCGACAAACACCAGCCCAATTCAGACGCCCGGCGGAAAGCCTACAACGCCGACATTACCTTCGGAACCAACAACGAATTCGGGTTCGACTACCTGCGCGACAACATGGCCATCAGCCCGAGCGACCTGGTACAACGTAAGCACAACTTCGCCATCGTCGATGAAGTAGACTCCGTGTTGATCGACGATGCCCGTACACCGCTGATTATCTCCGGGCCTATTCCCCGCGGCGAAGAACAATTGTTCGAACAATTCCGTCCGAACGTAGAAGTGGTAGTCAACGCACAGAAAGAACTCTGTTCGAAGATGCTAATCGAAGCCAAAAAGAAAATGGCCAGCGACGATGCGAAGGTGGTAGACGAAGGAACCACCCAGCTCTACCGCTCCTTCAAAGGATTCCCGCGCAACAAAGCCCTGATTAAATTCCTGAGCGAACAAGGCGTAAAAGCCCAGATGCTGAAAAAGGAAGAATATTTCATGTCGGAAAACATGCGTCACATGCACGAAGCGACGGATGAACTTTACTTCGTGATCGACGAAAAAAACAACAGCATCGAGCTGACGGATAAAGGGATCGACCTCTTGACCGGAAAAACCGACGATCCCACCTTCTTCGTGCTGCCCGACATCACCTCGGAACTCTCCCAACTGGAAAACGTAGAGGGCACCGAAGAAGAAAAGCAAGCCCGGAAAGACGAAATCCTGGCCAACTACTCCGTCAAGAGCGAACGCGTACACACCATCAATCAACTTTTGAAAGCCTATACGCTTTTCGAAAAAGACGACGAATATGTGGTGATGGACAATAAAGTAATGATCGTAGACGAACAAACCGGCCGTATCATGGACGGACGGCGTTACTCCGACGGGCTGCATCAGGCCATCGAAGCCAAGGAACGGGTAAAGGTGGAAGCCGCCACCCAAACCTTCGCCACCATCACGCTTCAGAATTACTTCCGCATGTACCATAAACTGGCCGGTATGACCGGTACGGCCGAAACGGAAGCCGGCGAATTCTGGGACATCTACAAACTGGATGTCGTAGTAATCCCGACGAACCGACCGATTGCCCGCAAAGATATGAACGACCGTATCTATAAGACAAAACGCGAAAAATACGCTGCAGTCATTGAAGAAATAGTCAATTTAGTAGAAGCCGGCCGCCCGGTGCTGGTGGGCACCACCTCGGTGGAAATCTCGGAATTGCTCAGCCGTATGCTTACGCTGCGGAAAATCAGACACAACGTACTGAATGCCAAACTTCACCAGAAAGAAGCCGAAATCGTGGCCCTGGCCGGACAGACCGGTACCGTAACCATTGCCACCAATATGGCCGGTCGTGGTACCGACATCAAGCTGTCGCCGGAAGTAAAAGCGGCCGGCGGGTTGGCCATTATCGGTACGGAACGCCACGAAAGCCGTCGTGTAGACCGCCAGTTGCGCGGACGCGCCGGCCGTCAGGGCGACCCGGGTTCGTCCGTATTCTATGTTTCGCTGGAAGACGACCTGATGCGTTTGTTCGCCTCTGAAAAGATTGCCGGTCTGATGGATCGTCTGGGCTTCAAAGAAGGCGAAGTGCTCGAACACAATATGCTCAGCAAATCGGTAGAACGGGCGCAGAAAAAAGTGGAAGAAAACAACTTCGGTATTCGTAAGCGCTTATTGGAATACGATGATGTGATGAACTCGCAACGTAACGTTATTTATACCCGCCGCCGCCATGCCTTGATGGGAGAACGAATCGGTCTGGACGTATTGAATACGATTTACGATACCTCCACCGCCATTGCCGAACAACATGCCGAAGGGGGCGATTTCGAAGGATTCAAACTGGAATTGTTCAAAACCTTCGCCATGGAATCTCCTTTCACCGAAGAGGAATTCAAATCGATGAAACCGGCGGCGTTGGCCGACAAATTGTTCGACGAAGCGTTGAAATCATTCAAACGACGCATGGAACGCATGACGCAGATTGCCCATCCGGTCATCAAACAAGTATATGAGAACCAGGGGGCGATGTATGAAAACATCATGATTCCCATCACCGACGGCAAACGGATGTACAATATATCCTGCAACTTGAAAGAAGCGTACGAAACCGAATCGAAAGCGATCAATAAAGCTTTCCAGAAATCCATCGTACTGCATACCATCGACGAAGGTTGGAAAGAACATTTGCGCGAAATGGACGAATTGCGTCATTCGGTACAAAACGCCAGTTACGAGAACAAAGACCCGTTGTTGATCTATAAGCTGGAATCGTACAACCTGTTTAAAGGCATGGTCGATACGATGAACCGGAAAACGGCCGCCATCCTGATGCGCGGACAAATTCCGGTACGCGAAGAACCGACCGAAGAACAACGCCAGGCCATGGCCCAGCGGCAAGCGGAAATGCAAGCTGCGGCACAAGCAGCCCAGGCAGCGGCGGTCGAAGCGGCACGGCGCCAGCACATCAACGTACAACGCGCCGATCCGGAAAAGCGGCAAGATATGAGCAAATACCGTACGGAAAAGACCGATATTACCGGCAATAACGATCCGGAGGAAAGAGCCGAACAACGGCCGCAGCCCCGCCAGGAACCGGTACGGGCCGAAAAACGGGTAGGTCGTAACGATCCATGCCCTTGCGGTAGCGGCAAGAAATATAAGAATTGCCACGGGCAAGGTTTATAATCTGGTCGATACGGAATAAAGAAAGAAGACTGCTTTCCTTTTTAGGGAGGCAGTCTTTTTTTTATGCGTGTTCAAAGGGAAGAGAAGCATGCCGGCTGTAACAGACGGAGCTATCGGACAACACCCGAACACTTTACCGATCCAAAAAAAAGGAAAACAAAGTAACACTATGTCAGAATTTTCCGTATATTGCAGACATATAAACCTCTAAACATTACCACTATGATTATCGGAATTCCTAAAGAAATCAAAAACAACGAGAATCGGGTAGCACTTACACCCGCAGGAGCCAAAGAGCTGGTAAAAAAAGGCCATACCGTATATGTGCAACATACGGCCGGCGAAAATAGTGGTTTTCCGGATGCGGCGTACGAAGAGGCCGGCGCACATATCCTGCCCTCCATCGAAGACGTATACGGCGCAGCCGATATGATTGTGAAAGTAAAGGAACCCATTGCAGCGGAATACCCGCTTGTCCGGAAAGGACAATTGGTATTTACCTATTTTCATTTTGCATCCGACCAGACCCTCACCAAAGCGATGATGAAAAGCGGCTCGGTATGCCTGGCCTACGAAACGGTAGAGAATCCCGACGGCACCCTGCCGCTCTTGATCCCGATGAGCGAAGTGGCCGGGAGAATGTCCGTCCAGGAAGGCGCGCGTTTCCTGGAAAAACCGCAAGGAGGCAAAGGCATTCTGCTGGGAGGCGTGCCGGGCGTAAAACCGGCGCGGGTGCTTATCCTCGGCGGCGGAGTGGTGGGTTATAACGCAGCCTGGATGGCGGCAGGGCTGGGAGCCGACGTAACCATCGCGGATATTTCGCTCCCCAAATTGCGCCATCTGAGCGATATTATGCCAGCTAATGTAAAAACGCTCTATTCGTCCACACACAATATCGAACAGGAACTTCCCTACACAGATCTGGTGGTGGGAGCGGTGCTGATTCCCGGGGCGAAAGCGCCTCACCTGATTACGCGCCCCATGTTGTCGTTACTGAAAAAAGGCAGTGTGCTGGTAGACGTAGCGATCGATCAGGGGGGATGCTTCGAAACCTCCCATCCTACCACGCATGCCGATCCGGTATATGAAGTAGATCATATACTACATTATTGCGTAGCGAATATACCGGGAGCAGTACCGCAGACCTCTACGTTGGCGCTTACGAATGCCACCTTGCCTTATGTGATCAAACTGGCGGACAAGGGGTGGGAAATCGCCACGGCGGAAGACCCCGGCCTGAAACTGGGCCTGAACATCATCGACGGAAAGATCGTTTATCCGGCGGTGGCGAAAGCGTTCGGATTGCCTTATGAGGCCATTTGAGAAAAGACAATAAAATCGGAGCGCCCTAGTCCCGTCTTATCCGTTTCGAGCGGATTGATGGGGCCTCGGGGCAAAACGATAAAGCGCTAAAAATAGTCAGTTTACGCTGTCTGCGTCCGGAGGATTCCTTCGGACGCTTTTTGGGGCGGTAGAGAGGTTAGCCGGACTGATACACACCGCTCGCCACCCGTTTTTTCCTTTCCCCCCTGCCCCCCCGATTTCGTTGTGGATACTTATAGAAATTTAAAAAAAACAAAATCGTTTGTGCCACCTCTGCCCACTTCGTAATTTTAGGTACTCAATTTAAAAAATTAATGTATTAAAAACACCATGAAGAAAATTGTATTGTTATTGGCTTTTTGCCTGAGTGTAGGGAATTTGTTTGCGCAAGACGCTGATAAACTGAGAGATGAAGGAGATGCCGCATTGAAAGCGAAAGATTATGCAGGTGCATTGGCGAAATACGCCGACTATTTGAAAGCAACCGATTACAAAGACACGGTACGCATCTTTAACGCCGGCTTCTGCGCCGACCAGGCGGACAATCCCGCCGAAGCAGCCAAGTATTTCGATCTTTCCATCCAGAACAAGTACAATGCCGACGACGCTTATGTAGGCAAGGCTAAAGCTTACCGCGACATGAATAAGGCGGCCGAGTTCACAGCTACGGTAGAAGAGGGGCTGAAAGCTTTCCCGAAAAATACGAATCTCGAAAAAATGCTGTACGTATACTGTATCAAAAACGGACAAGCGGCGCAGAAAAAAGGAGATTACAAACAGGCCGAAGAATTATTCAAGGACGTACTCGTGGTATCGAACCCCACTTACAAAGGAAACGCATTGTACAGCTTAGGAACCATGTTCTATAACAAAGGCGCCAAGGCTTTGCAAGCTGCCACGCCTCTGGCAACCAGCGACCCGGAAAAATATAAAGCGGAAAAATCCAAAGCAGACGCCGACTTCAAAAAAGCGCAGGAATACGCGAACCAGGCCCTAGCCATTCATCCCGAAAATGCAAATGCTAAAAAAATAGCGGATGCCGTGGCTGCCCAATTGAAATAAAAAAGGGATAGCCAAAGATGGCTCGCTTCGCGGAATCCTTACACCGCCCACGCCTGTCGAGCGGGAAAGGAAACCGCGTTGTGAGGAATTGCATCGGGTAAAAATGCAATCGCATCGGGTAAGAAACAAAAATCCGGAAAAGGGGCTATCCGCCTTCATTCGCCTCTCCCAAGCCGAGCTGAGCACGTCGGAGCGACGGATCGTAAGGAAGATAGCCCCTTTTTTAGCGTCTTTTTGTTCGGCCTGACAGGGGCTAAACGCGTAGTGTGGGCCGAGGTATATTATTCTTTTTCAGGTATGTGAAAGTCTGCCGCAAGCTTTATCTCTTTCCGGCCTTGCCAAAACGATTTCAAGAGGCGATATTTTCCCGGAAGCATATAAAAATCACCGAGGCTGTAGCGAAAACAATACAGCAACGGCGCTTTTTTACTAATCAGCCCATCCCTTTTCCAGACAATGACATGCGAGGTATCCCGCTGTTGCGGAAAAATCCATTTCCCGTCTTTCAGCCAGCGCAACTCAAATTCACGTCCGAACTGGAAGGGAGTATCTGTGGGATTGGCAACAAATACCGTGATGGTTTGCAGGTTTTCCCAATAATTGGCATACTCCGTCCACATACGTATCCCCTTATCTTTATATTCTTCCGCCAATGCTTCGGTATACCAAAGCTGGAATTGCGGCGATTGATAAATGATCGTATCGCTGTCCGAGGGGCTACTTTCATCCGAAACGATAATCGACGTGGAACCGTCGGCGCCCCCGATCAGGGCAACCTCTCCGCCGGGTGTGGCTTGCGATGGCAAGGGTTGTCGCTTATGCAAACAACCCGTAAACAAGCACAGGCATACGATGACTGAAAATAAAAAAGTTGTTTTCATACCACTAAAGTTAATCCGCTAAACGTCGCCTTGCCTGCAAGAAGACACCCGAAACACGAGATGACGGCGGAATATTTTTTATACACCTAAGTTTACCCCTTCCATTTCAAGGTCACCTATGTTTTTTCAAAAATACGAAAAAGATAGTCATTATCAAAATGTCAATTCAGCTCTCATTTAAACGAGCTGTACGGGCGCGGGGCTGAAATAAATAGTCAGACTGCACGCATCCGAAGATAAGTTTTATCAAAATAACTCCTTTTCACCCCTACTTCATCCAATATGATTCACATAAAGAGCCATTCTCTACCCTATTTCCTTTTTATCTGCTCAGAAACAGTCCAAATGAAAGTTCGAAAAATTCACTTTAAAAAGAGAAAACAGCCCCAAAACAGGCTCGAAAACAGCTATTTTTTCTTCTTTTTTCCTCCGGAAAGGAAAAAAGAGAACTACATTTAACTATATTTCACATACAATCCAGCCCACATTCCATGCTTATGCCATTTAAAATACATAAGCATGGAATTTGAAACGGATGCTTATGCCGGAAAAAAAGCAGGAAAGCGCAGGCTGTTTGTTAACATTTGTATATAAATTAGAACTGAAAGCCTTTTTCCGAAGCAAATAGAAGAAAGAGATTCACGCTGTAAACCGCCAAAATAATTTTATTTACCGAAAATACACATCAAAAAGTAAGTAGAAGA
>DBFJSK010000050.1:0-1796 GCA_048403675.1 Tannerellaceae bacterium
GAAAGCCCCGCCGGCTCTAAACTTTTTTACCCAAAAATATGTTTCACAACAAATAGAAATTTTAAAAGAGAAAAAGCATGAAAAAACTTTTTTTGTTCATTCTGACGGTTTTGAGCGTACCGATGCTCTTTGCCCAAACGGGTATGCCCACCGAAAAAAAGCCTCACAAACATAATGTAAACCGGTTGTCGAAGGACTATTTTATACCCGGCCGGTTCAAAGGCAAAACGATTTTAGTAACCGGAGGCGCCCGGGGCATCGGCAAATGGACGGCGCTGCGGGCTGCGAAAGAAGGAGCCAACGTAGTGATTATGGACTGGCTCGACCAGGAAGGGCAGCATGTGGCCGACTCGTTGAACAGCCTGGGGCTAAACGCTTTGTTCATATACGGAAATATCCAGAAAGACGAAGATTGCCGCAAAGCGGTAGCGGAAGCCGTTCAAACCTACGGCAGCCTGGATTATGCCTGCCTGAATGCCGGGGTGATGGACGGTGTTTTTTCGGGCACTCCTTTTAAATACGATGAAACCCAACGTAAATTAATGCCGAACGTCATCACCCAGGCTACCGACGAATATTGGGATAAAGTATTCGCTACCAACGCCGCCGGCACCTTCAAATCTATGCGTGCGGTACTCAACCAGCTTTTGGCCCAAGATAAGGGAGGCGCCATCGTGGTGGTAGGCTCCATTGCCGGGATGACCGGATTATCGGGCAATCCGGCCTATGTAGCCAGCAAACACGCCGTGAACGGTTTGGTACGCAACGCAGCGATCGATTATGCACCTTTCGGCATCCGGATCAATTCGGTGAACATGGCCGAAACGCTGACACCGATGGTGGAACGGGCCGAAGAATTTGTTGCCGCCCAGCAAAAAGCCGGCATCGGGTTCGGCATGGGAAAGATAAAAACGATGAGTTTACTGAAATATTGCGATTCCGAGCACCGCGGAGCATTTCCTTGGGAACAGGCTTCGACCATGCTTTACCTTATTTCCGACGAAGCGTCGGCCATCACCGGTTCCATTATCGCTACCGACGGCGGATGGACGGATTTTTAACCAGCAGCCATAGAAAAGGGCGGATTGTCTGCATCCGGCCTACCACCCCGGATCCACAAAAAATAAAGCATGATGGGAAAGCATTTTCTTCTCTTCCTCTGTATTTTGCAACTCGGATACAGCCTCAGTCTCAGCGCGCAAAGCAACAACGCACAGTCTATTTACGAAGGCGAACGGATCGGGGCGGTAGATTTCGTATTCAACCGCCTGCCTTCCGATTCGGCCAAGGCCGAACAACTAAAAAAACAAATAGAAAATACTTTCCTGGTCTATCCGTTTACCCATTTCAACGCGTTTCAGATCACCTATTATTTATCGCAAATCAACAACCTACCCTTTGTTGAAGAAGCGACCTACCAGGTAGAACCTGCGGCAGAGGGCGGTTTCAATTTACGAATTGTCGTTCGTCTGGCCGAAGAAGGCGCCGTTACGAACCGCCGGGCGAATCTATTTAAAAATCCGAAAGCCTTCCCGCTGATCTATTCCAGCCCGCACACACTGCTGACATTCCAATTCTCGGCCTCCGAAATGGCATACAGCAACAATAACGCCTGGTTTGCCCAGCCCGCCCCCTTGCTGACGGGTAATCCGCTGGCCGATAACCCGGCCGGAAAAGGGTATACGGCCTGGCTGGAAGGGTTCGCGATGGGAGGCGTGTACGGCATCGCCCGGCTCATTCCGAAGTGGAATTTGCACCTGTACGCAGGGGTCAGTTATATCCTGTCTTTTAGTGCC
>DBFJSK010000051.1:0-5308 GCA_048403675.1 Tannerellaceae bacterium
TACAGGAAAACGAAAAAATAACCAAAAAGTACAGCCGCAATCCGTAACCGCAGCTTGCAACGCTACCAGAAGAGTCCAGAGATGGCGAAGATAAGAGAGGCTGTTGGCCGCAGTTCGGCCGGTAGCAAGCGCCTGTTCCGCCGATTCTTCGTCTGCACCCCGGAAACTCGTACCCGTACCTGCGGCAAATTGCAATCCGCCGCGATGTAAACTCGTATATTTAGTTTGAAAACGTTCGGATACATGGGCCGCCAGGCAACCGATCGTAACCGTCCGGCCCAGACTGGCGAATGCGGCATACCCCTTCCGGCACCATCTTTTGAAACGGTACTTTAGCTTGCAGGAGAGGTATGACGCACGCGTATACATATTGAAAATCTTTCTACTGACTACGGATCTTATTTGGCTACTTTTTCCAATCGCTTCATAATGGAGAAGATAAAGGCAGCCGCCAACAAACAGCATACCACCAATACGCCCCACAACATCCACAACTGCATGCCGCCCCAGAGGTAACCGATGATAGCCACCAGGTAGTTGCCCAAGGCCGTAGCGGCCAGCCACCCCCCTTGCATCATCCCTTTATATTTGGGAGGAGCCACGCGCGATACGAACGACAATCCCATCGGGCTGAGGAACAATTCGGCGATCGTGAGTGTGAAATACGTACCGATCAGCAAATCGGGGGAAACCAGCGATTCGTTCATGCCGCCGGTGGCCGCCAACTCGTTAGGCGTGAGCAAACCGATCGATCCGATCGACATGATAACAAATCCGGCAGCGGCAATCAGCATCCCGATTCCGATTTTGCGCGGAGCCGATGGCTCTTTTCCGCGAGCAGCCAGCCAGGTGAACAACCCTACCGACAGCGGCGTGAGTACGATAATAAAGAAGGGGTTGAACTGTTGAAAAATCTGCGGAGTAATGGAAATGGTTTCCGGCATCGAGCGGTATACGGCATACACCGCTCCGATTCCGATAGCCGCCACAAGAGCAGAGATAACCTTTCCTTTTGTTTTTTCACTCTGGAAGATATTGATGAATCCGTAGAAGGCAATAATAATCAATACCATCGCGCCGAGCGAGAAAACGATTTTATTCGGGCCGCTAATCTGGCTCATCGTGTAATCGCGGGCAAAGAAGGTAAGTGTCAATCCGTTTTGATGGAAAGCCATCCAGAAAAAGACCACCACGGCAAATACCAGGCAAAGCGCCAGGATACGTTCTTTGGTTTCGGCCGGGCTTAATTCTTCGAGTTTCGACTTCGTACCGGCCGCTTTATCGGCTGCCGCCTGTTGCAAAGCCGTCACGTCCGCACTCTTATACGCACTGCGGAAAATAATAAAGATCAGCAGCGAAATAACCAGCGAGAAACAAGCAACGGCAAAGCCGTAGTTATAGGCTTCCGACAGCTTGTCGATATACATCGCCCCGAACTTGGCCAGGTCGGAGCTGGCGCCCGGAATCTGGGCGTCGGCCAAGGTAGCGAACTGCGCTGTACCTTCGGCCGTAATCGTACCATTCATCAACTGGTGGGCCAGCGCCGGAATCTGGCCGCTATAGAACAATCCCGATTTCCCCAGGAAATAGTTCGACACCGCTTCGGCTGCGCTCGGAGCGAAGAAAGCCCCGATATTGATACACATATAAAAAATACTATAGGCCAGGTCGCGCTTCGAACTATACTTCGGATCGTCGTACAGATTGCCGACCAACGCTTGCAAGTTTCCTTTAAAGAAACCGGTTCCGATAGCGATCAACCCCAACGAACCGAACATCATCGCTTTGGCAATGCCGTCGGTTCCGGTCGGTATGGCCAACAGCAAATAACCGACAAACATGATAACTACACCCAGAATAATGGTTTTCCCGTATCCCAAAAAACGGTCTGCAACGATTCCGCCGAAGAAAGGCAAAAAATACACCATCGCCAGGAAACTGGCGAAAATGGTACTGGTTGTATCCGAACTGAAGCCGAATTTGGCTTGAATGAAGAGTACGAAAATAGCCAACATGGTGTAGTAGCCGAAACGCTCTCCCATGTTCGCGAAAGCAAGGACGAAAAGTCCCTTAGGATGACCTTTTAACATAAATGTGTTTTTTTGAATATTAGGTTATAAATTATTGGATAATCTGTTTGATGGCGCCCGTCTGGGGATAAAAATACACCTTTACCGGCGCCTTTTTGTCTTCGAACATGACCGGCGCCAACCCTTCGCGGGTACCGAACTGTGTAATCTGGGCTTCTCCTTTATATAATGTCTTATTATTCATCAAAATCTCCACGCTCGCTTTCCCCGGCACATTATAAACGATGCCTTTCAACGATTTTTCCTTCTTTTCAGCTTCTTTGGCGTCCAATACCGGTGCCCGTTCCGTCGCTTTCAGGTTGATATAAACCGGCATTCCCCCCAAATCGTCGGCATCCACTACGCCCAGCGAACGGGAAAAACGGAAAAGCACCTCTTTATCCAAGTTATCCGCCGGCACCACTTCCACTTCGTAATGCTGGGTTTCCTTGGTCAGAATACCCGTAAACAAATTGGTGAGCGCCTTTTCCTGCTCTTCCAATTGGTTGATGACCAATTTCATCGCTTCCCCGTCGGGCGGCAGATTATCCGCCTCGCCTGTCAGGATATTCAGCCGGCTTTCGCGAATCCGGTAAATTTGCTTGGCCGCCACTTCCGCCTGTTTGGCCGTGGAACCGGCCATCAGCAATTCTTCCGAAAAGACAGAAGCGTCCGTCAGGGAAGCGTCTGCTGCCTTTTTCTGTTTTCCCTTTTCCGGAGCGGCAGATTCTATCTCATATTCCGCATTAATCGAACAAAGCAGTCCGTCTTCCGTCAGGTAAGCGTAGGGAGCTACCGTACCCGATTTAAATTCAACGATATACGTATTGTCCGGATCGGGCACTCCCTGATTGACCAAGTTTATTTTCCCCAATTCGTAGTATACTTTATCTTCGGTAACGGCATCTTTCACCCCTAAATATTTTTCAGCATATTGATAATACGGCCCTGCTTTGCAGGTCACTTTCGTTACTTCCGCATCCACCACGAGCAAGGTTTTGGGCAACGAATAAGTAATTCCGAAATTATTCGCTTTGACGGCGTTTTTTTTAACCACTTTCGTCTGGGCCATTAACGGCATACTCAAGAGGAAACCGGCTATAAGGAATAAATGCTTCATAGACTAATTTTTTTGATCGATAAATGATTGCACAAAACTAGGAAATATTTTTATAGAAACCAACGCGTACCGGATTATTTGGCTTGAATTGCTCGCCGCGCGGACGCCGGTAAAATACAGCCTCGGTATAGCGGGTTTACCTGTAAAAAACGTATATTTGCAGACATTAAATACTGAAAATTAGCCATGAAATTTATACCTGCGTTTCTATTGTCGTTGTTTTTCATTGCTTGCAGCGGAAAGTCGGCCCACCGCAACGCCGACGCGACTGCCGGTAGCACACAGGAAACCGCTGTTTCCCTGCAAACCGTTCCCCTGCGGTTCGAACCGGTAGCCGTACCGAGCATGATTACCGATCCCGGGGAAAGAGCCGCCTGGGCCGCCCTTCATTATTGGGATCGGTTCGATTTTTGCGATACGGCTTACCTCCATGCCCCCGAAGTTACGGAACAGGCCTTTACCGATTACCTGGATTTGCTGAACTACGTAACTCCTGAAACCGCCCGGGTTTCTTTAGCGGATATGCTTTCCAAAGCGGAGGCGGAAAAAAAGATGTATACCTACTTTTTCGAATTGTACGAGAAATATTTGTATGATCCTAATTCCCCCGTTCGTAACGAAGAACATTTTATTCCAGTTTTGCAAACTGTACTTCGTTCGCCCCTCTTGGACGAAACCGCTAAAATCCGTCCCGCCTATCTTTTGGAGCAAGCCCTTAAAAACCGGATAGGAGAGGCGGCGGCCGATTTCTCCTATACCCTGGCCGACGGCCGGCGGCAAACCCTTTACGGCACGAAAGCCAACTGGCTGCTTCTCTATTTTTACAATCCGGATTGCCATATGTGCCAGGAAACAACCCGGGAACTTTCCTTGGGATTGGCGGTAGAGCGGTGGAGAAGCGAGAAAGGGTTGAAAATCCTGGCTGTTTATCCCGATGCCGATCTGGCCGCCTGGCAAAACCATCTTTCGGCCATGCCGACTTCCTGGATCAACGGTTATAATGAAGGAGCGGTGGTAAAAGAACAGGAGATTTACGATTTGAAAGCCATCCCCACGCTCTATTTATTGAATAAAGAAAAAAAGGTAGTGCTTAAAGATGCCACCTTCGCCCAATTGGAAATGTTTTTGCAGCAAGCCGACCGCCCTGAAGGCCAATAGCTTGCCGTATAGCGCTTATTCTCAACAAACCCATAAAATATGAAAACAATCTGCTTACTTGTAGCTTTGCTGGCCGGCGGCAGTCTGACCGCCTCGGCCCAATTTAAGATCGGTGGAAAAACGATCAACACCAAGAAAATCGTGAACGCAGCTTCCGACGCCGCTCACGCCGTAACGCTTACCGACGCCGACGTAGCCGCTATGGCCCGGGAATATATCCAATGGATGGATACCCACAATGAAGTAGCCGGTGCGGATACGGAAATGGGAGCGCGATTGGAAAAGATGACCGCCTCGTTGAAGAAAATCGACGGACTGGAGCTGAATTTTAAGGTTTACAATGTAATCGATGTGAACGCTTTTGCCTGTGGTGACGGTAGTGTACGCGTGTGCGGTGGTCTGATGGAGGTGATGGACGACAACGAAGTGCTGGCGGTTATCGGGCATGAAATCGGCCATGTGGTGCATACCGACTCCAAAGATGCCATGAAAAGCGCTTATCTGGCTTCGGCTGCTAAAAACGCGGTCGGCTCGGTCGGCTCGGCGGCCAAGCTGACCGATTCCCAACTGGGCGATCTGGCGGAAGCGCTGGCGAACGCCCAATATTCGCAGAAACAAGAGAGCGAGGCCGATGCATACGGTTTCCAATTTTGCATCGACAACGAACTGGATCCCTACAGCATGTACAATGCCTTGAATAAGCTGCTTCAGTTAAGTGCCGAAGCTCCCAAATCGTCGGCATTCCGGCAAATGTTTTCCAGCCATCCGGATACCCAAAAGCGGGTTGAAGAGGCTAAGAAACGGGCGGATAACTATGTAAAAGCGAATCAAAATAGTTAACGAATCGTAATATTCTGCTTGAATTTTAAAATATTGCTAATTCTGAACAAAAAACTATTGAATAACTATGTTGTATAACATAAAGTGCCTATATTTGCACTGTGTTTTTCATGGTATTAGA
>DBFJSK010000052.1:0-25714 GCA_048403675.1 Tannerellaceae bacterium
GTGAATGGCAAAGAAATATTGAAAGGAATCGACCTTTCTGTCAAAGCGGGCGAAGTACATGCCATCATGGGCCCGAACGGTTCGGGAAAAAGTACGCTCAGCAGTGTGTTGGTGGGCAATCCGGCTTTCGAAGTGACCCAGGGCCAGGTGACGTTTGGTGGCAAGGATTTGCTCGACCTTTCGCCCGAAGACCGCAGCCGCGAGGGGATTTTCCTCAGTTTCCAGTATCCGGTAGAAATTCCGGGGGTGAGTATGGTGAATTTTATGCGGGCTGCGCTCAACGAACATCGGAAATACCAGGGGCTTCCGCCGGTTTCCGCCACCGATTTCCTGAAACTGATGCGCGAAAAACGGGCCATTGTCGAGCTGGATAATAAGCTAGCCAGCCGCAGTGTGAACGAAGGCTTTTCAGGAGGCGAAAAGAAACGCAACGAGATTTTCCAGATGGCGATGCTGGAGCCTAAATTAGCGATCCTCGATGAAACGGATTCGGGTCTCGATATCGATGCGCTCCGGATTGTGGCTAAAGGAGTGAACCAGCTTCGTACGCCCGAGAATGCGGCGATCGTGATTACCCATTACCAGCGGTTGCTGGATTACATCAAGCCGGATGTGGTGCATGTGTTGTACAAGGGGCGTATTGTGAAAACGGCCGGCCCGGAACTGGCCCTCGAATTGGAGGAAAAGGGATACGACTGGATTAAGAAAGAGATGGGGGATGAATAGCCTTATGAGAGCAGAACAACAGTATATCGATCTTTTCGCCCAATGCAAGGGGTTGATCGCCAAGCATAGTTCGCCGGTGATGAACAGCCTGAGGGAGGAAGCTGCGGCCCATTTCGAACGGCTGGGCTTTCCGGGGGTGAAAGGGGAAGATTATAAGTATACCGATGTGGCGCAGGCCTTTATGCCCGATTACGGGTTGAACCTGAACCGGGTGGCGATTCCGGTGAACCCTTATGATGTGTTCCGTTGCGATGTGCCGAATATGAGTTCTTCTTTGTATTTTGTGGTCAACGATACGTTTTACGACCGGGAATTGCCTAAAGCACATCTGCCGGAAGGGGTGTATGCGGGCGGATTGAAAGCCTTTACCGAACAGTATCCCGACCTGGCGGCCCGGTATTACGGCCAGGCGGCGCCAAGTGCGCACGACGGGCTGGTGGCTTTCAACACGATGCTGGCGGAAGACGGATTCGTACTCTATGTGCCGCGCGGGGTGAAGGTGGAACGGCCTATTCAGCTTGTGAATATTTTCCGCAGCGATGTGGATACGATGGCCAATCGCCGTATCCTGGTGATTATGGAAGCCGGCTCCGAAGCGAAGTTGCTGGTGTGCGATCATAGTATCGACGAGGTGAACTTCCTGGCTACGGAAGTGGTGGAAATTTTTGCAGAGGAAGGGGCTTATTTCGATTATTACGATTTGGAAGAAAGCAGCGAGCAGACGGCGCGTTTTTGTTCGGTACATGTGCAGCAGGCGGCTTCTTCGAATGTGCTGGTCGATGGCATTACGCTGACGAATGGGCTGACACGGAATAATTATTTTATCGACCTGAACGGCGAGGGGGCCGAGGCTACTTTATGCGGTATGGCGATCCTCGACAAACAACAGCAGGTGGATACGTATAGTTTGATTACGCATGCCGCTCCCTATTGTACCAGTAATGAGCTGGTGAAGAATGTGCTCAACGGCGAGGCGGTGGGCGCTTTCAGCGGACGGATCTTGGTGAAAGAGGGCGCGCAGAAAACGACGGC
The DNA here is from genome assembly GCA_048403675.1 of Tannerellaceae bacterium. Classification (GTDB taxonomy): domain Bacteria; phylum Bacteroidota; class Bacteroidia; order Bacteroidales; family Tannerellaceae; genus Parabacteroides. The sequence continues at coordinate 1,759 of DBFJSK010000052.1, forward strand.
TTATCAAACGAACCGCAATTTATGTGCTACGCGTGAGGCGCGTATGTACAGCAAGCCACAGTTGGAAATTTATGCCGACGATGTGAAATGTTCGCATGGAATGACGACCGGGCAGTTGGATGAAAACGCCTTGTTTTATATGCAGAGCCGCGGGATTCCGCGCTCCGAAGCCCGGATGTTGCTCAGTGTGGCGTTTACGGCCGATGTGATCGATCATGTGCGTCTCGATGCGCTCAAAGACCGGTTGCATAAATTGGTGGAAAAACGTTTTCGTGGCGAACTGGCGAAGTGTGCCGGTTGCCGGATTTGTAAATAATCGATTGATCTGACAGCATATGCAATTGACACATGTGGCATTTTGGACGAACGAGCTGGAGCGTTTGCGGGCTTTTTACGTTACTTATTTCGACGGGAAAAGCAATGAGAAGTATGTGAATCCCCAAAAGGGGTTCGCTTCGTATTTCGTTTCGTTCGAGTCCGGTTCTTCTTTAGAGATTATGCAGCGGAAAGACGTTTCCGGCGTGTATACTCCCGAGCATATCGGGTTGGCCCATATCGCTTTCCTGGTTTCCTCGCGCGACGAGGTGCACCGGCTGACGGAGCGTTTGCGCAGCGACGGGTATCCGGTTGCCGGCGAACCCCGGTTGACGGGCGATGGGTATTATGAAGCGGCCGTACGCGATCCCGACGGGAATCTGGTAGAGATCGTGACGCAGGGCGACGTGGAGATTTCACGCGCTTTATTTCCTCCGTACGATTTATTGTTACTGGCCGATCCCGAACGGGAGAAAGTGGAGGCGTATCTTCCTTTTTCCGATTGCTATGTGGCGACTTCCGGCTCGCATATTGCGGGCGTAATTGTGGTGCAGCCGCTGGGAGCCGGCCGGGCGGAAATACGTAATCTGGCTGTGGCTGAGGCGTTCCGAAGACGAGGTATTGCACGGAAATTACTGCGGTATGTGGCAGGTTCCTGGGCGGTAGCCAACGGGGTGGAACGTCTGAAAATTTGTACCGGCACCTCGGCTGCGGGGCCTTTGATGCTTTACCAGCAGGAAGGGTTCGATCTGGTGGCGCTCGACCGCGATTATTTTGTGCGCCAATATGCCGAACCTATCTGGGAAAACGGGGTGCAATGCCGGCATCAGTTGATTCTGGAAAAGAAACTGTAGGATGCGCTTGGAAACCGAGCGATTGGAGATCGTGGCGCTAACCGTCGGACAGCTCGAAAGATGGTTGTCCGATTTGCCGCAGTTGGAGAAGGAATTGAACGGTGTTTATCAGGCAGAGCCGCTGACCGGTTTTTTCCGGGAGATCGTGGCCGGACAATGGCGGGCGGCCGGGAAAGAACCCGGACTGTATGTGTGGCATACTTTTTGGCTGATTCTCCGTAAATCCGACCGGACGATTATCGGTTCGGCTTGTTTCAAGGATAAGCCGGATGCGATCGGCGAAGTGGAGATCGGCTATGGGCTAGGGAAAGCTTTTGAGAAGCAGGGATATATGACCGAAGCTGTCGATGCGCTTTGTCGCTGGGCTTTCTGCCAGACGGGGGTAAGCCGGATAACGGCTGAAACCGATCAGGACGGCTATGCTTCTCAGCGTATTTTGCAACGTTGCGGTTTTCAGGTGTTCAGCCGGGGCGAAACCCTTTGGTGGCGGCGTTGAGCGGTGCCGGTTGCTTTTCGTATTGAAATAAATAACCCCCGTTGCCCATCCGGAATCGGATAGTGGTAGCGGGGGTTTGGTTTATCGGTTGGGAATTCGTGAAAATGCGAAGCTTATAATTCCAGTACTAAGATTCCTTTCGGTTCTATTTTTATCGTTTGGCCGAAGGGTACGACTCGGTTGGTCAGGATATCCTGGGCGGTCGTTTTACCTTTTAATATTTCCTGATACCGATCCAGCGGCAGATCGACGGTTTGGCGGCTGCCGTTGAGCATTACGACAACTTGCTTGCCGTCCAGGCTGCGTTCGTATACATACACGCTTTGATTTACCATGAAATGTTTCATTTTTCCTTTGGCGATCACTTCATTTCCTTTCCGCCATTTCAGTAAGGTTTGCATAAAGTTCCAAGCTTCGTTCTGGACGGCTGTCCGGCCGGCAGCTTCGAACTGATTCACCGCATCGCCCGGCCAACCGCCTGGTACGTCCCGACGTACATAGCCGTCGCCTTTTTGTTTGGAGCCGTTCATCAGTAATTCCTGGCCGTAATAAAGCTGGGGGATGCCCGGAATGGTCAACAGGAAAGTGACGGCTTGTTTGAAAGCGTATAGGCTATCCGACGATTCCGGCATGGAAGGAAGGAAACGGTCGGTATCGTGATTTTCCAGGAAACGCAGCACATGGTAAATATCGGGGTACACAAAGTCATAGCACATGTGTTCGAAAAGGGTGTGCATACCGCCCGACCAGCCGGTTTCTTCGTGGAAAGCCTGGCTGGCCAGGCCCATCAGGTTAAAGTCCATGACCGATTTCAGTTCGGTATCTTTCCCGAAGTTCAGCCGGCTTCCTTTCTGCCAGTAAGCCGAACCGATCGTATAGTTCATCCAGGCTTCTCCTACAATATTGTAATCCGGATATTCCTGCATTACGGCGAGACACCAGTCGCGCATCATATCCACGTCGGCATACGGATAGGTATCTTGCCGGATGCCGTCTACCCCGGCATATTCGATCCACCAGATGGAGTTTTGAATAAGGTATTTGGCCACGTGCGGATTCTTCTGGTTCAGATCGGGCATCGTTTCTACAAACCAGCCGTTGAGCATTCGGTCGCGGTCGTAATCCGATGCGTAAGGATCGAAGTAACATTCTTTGTCGTGATTGGTTTGTACATACTGGTCGAGGTGATTGAACCAGTCGCGGCTCGGGATGTCTTTCATCCAGGGATGGTCGCTGCCGCAGTGGTTGAATATCATATCCATTACAACCCGCATGCCTTTTTGATGGGTCTTTTCAATCAGGTTGACGTATTCTTCGTTAGTTCCGAAGCGGGGGTCTACCCGGTAATAATCGGTGGTGGCGTAGCCGTGGTACGATCCGCCTTCCATATCGTTTTCCAGTACCGGATTCAGCCAGATGGCCGTTACGCCCAGGTCGGCGATATAGTCCAGGTGTTGTTCGATGCCGGCCAGATCGCCGCCGTGGCGGGCGTTCGGGTCGTTGCGATCTACTTTATAATGCGTCCGCATCGGCAGGTTGTCGTTGGCTGGATTCCCGTTGGCGAAACGGTCGGGCATGATAAGGTAGAGTACGTCCGACGAATCGAATCCTTTGATGGCAGATGCGCCGGGTTTGCGCGCTTTCAATTCATAGGAGTAGGTGAATTGGCTTTTGTCTTTTGTAAACGTAATGTCGAAATGCCCGGGCCGGGCGTCAGCCAGGTCGAGGTAGATCAGGAGGTAGTTCGGACTTTCCAGGGTGACCGTACTTTTCAGGTAGATGCCCGGGGTGTTCACCGTCGGCCGGTAGCCGGCAATGTCTTTGCCATACACCATGAGCTGTAATTCGGGGTTTTTCATTCCGCTCCACCAGAAAGCGGGTTCAACTTTAATGTTTTCGGCCTTTACGATGCCGGTAGCGAATAAGGCCAGCAGTAAACTGAGAAACAAAGGTCTGTTCATAATATATTATACTGTATTGATTAGGACTCAAAAGATCAGCGCACGGGGGCAACAACCGATGATGCAAATATAAACGGTTTGCGGAATAGTAAACTTTCTCAGTCAGTAAAATAGAGGGAAAAATGAATGCAATCGTTTGCAAACGAATCTGAAAATAAACTTACCTTTACTCCGTAATCTAAACTTAAAAATCAAATAATGAAAAATCTATTCTTATCCGCTTGTCTGGCCGGCATCGCAACCTTCGGTTCCGCTCAGCAACAGAGCTTCTGGAAGGAAGACTTTTCTGCCGGTAAGTTGCCGGCCGGCTGGGTAGTGGTGGATTCCACGCGCACGGCAAAAAGCGAATGGATCGTTACCGATCAACCTTATCCCGGTTCGTTCCAGTTCGAACAGCAGGCTCCCCCTATCGCTTCGGTCAGTCGGGGGTATCATATGCAATATCGTCCCGGCGTAGTGACCGGCGAGGAGGTGACCAAATGGAACCAGCGCGGAGAGTATCCTAATGGGTATTTCCAGACAGGAGCGATCGATTGTTCGGCTCATAAAGACGTGGTGTTGAAGTTTCAGCATCTTTTCCGCTGGAATAATTGGTTTACAGGGCCTCGTGCCGGCTTGTGGGTAGGCGTAAGTAACGATCTTCAAACCTGGAAAGAATATAATGTGATCGGGAAGATTCCGGCGGCTACCTTGTTGCATGCGCCGGTGAATGAAGAGATCAATATCAGCGAGGTGGCCGGCGGACAAAAAAACGTTTACCTGCGTTTCTTCTGGCGGGATATTTTTTCCTGGTATTGGATGATCGATGATATTTGTCTGACCGAACCGTATGCCCACGACCTTTCGCTTGAATCGGTTACTTCGCATCCCGAGGAAGGAAATACGTTTACGAAAGAAGAGGTATTGAAGGTGAAAATCAAAAATGTAGGGGCGCATCCGGTGAAGGAGGATTTTACGGTGACCGCGTCGCTCAACAACGGTAAGCAACTGACCGCTTCTGTGCCGGCTTCCCAGTCGCCCATCGATAAGCAAGCTACGGTGGAAGTGGCCTTTCCGGCTACCGACCTGACGCAGATGGGTTCCTATAAAATAGAGTTTGCCATTCAGTATCCGGCCGATCAGCGTGAGGATAATAACCACTTGCATGCGAATTTGTATGCGGCGAAGATGAGCTTGGGCAATCTCTCGAAAATGAATAAACTGAGTGCGAACGAATATGAGTTCGTTTCGGGCTATGCGAAGGTGAAACTCCTGTTTTATCGGGATGATATTTTCCGGATCTGGCTGGCGCCCGACGGGGAATATACCAATCCGGCAGCGCAGTCCATCGTGGTCGATTATGGTGTGAAGAACCCGCGGGTGAGCATGAGTAATGCCGGGGAATATTATAAATTCGCTACGCCTCAATGTGTGGTGAGAGTATATAAGAATCCGATTCGTTTTGCCTTATACGACAAAGACAACCGGACGGTGATCTGTGAGGAAGCCGAACCGCTTGCTTTCGGTTTGAAAACCACCCAGACCTTGCGTCGTAGCGCCGACGAAGCGTTTTACGGGGGTGGCATGCAGCAAGGTAATTTTTCGCATGCCGGCAAAGCGATCGATGTGGAAGTGACCGGTTGGGATGAGGATCAGGCTTCGAATCCCGCGCCTTTCTATATGTCGACCAAAGGGTATGGCGTCTTCCGAAATACCTTTGCTCCGGGTCGGTATGCGTTCGACGGCGAAGCCATCCTGCCGGGCGTGTACGACGGTGGCTTCAAGCTGAAAGGCTTTACCAGTGCGTTGACGCATAACGAAAATCGTTTCGACGCTTTTTATTTTTACGGGCCTTCGCTGAAAAATATCTTGAACGATTATACCGATATTACCGGCAAACCTTTTATGCCGGCTATGTGGATGCTTACCTTGGGAGACGCCGATTGTTATAATAAGCCCGAGCAACGGGTCGGCTGGAAGCAGTCTACGCCCGATGTGATCGAACAGGTGGCGGATAAATATATTGAGCACGATATGCCGCGCGGCTGGATTCTGCCTAACGACGGGTATGGCTGCGGGTATGTCAAGCTGGATTCCGTCGTGAAGGAATTAGGCAAGCGTGGTTTCCATACGGGTCTGTGGACGGAGAACGGCGTGGATAAACTTACCTATGAAGTAGGTCAATGTGGTACGCGCCTGTGTAAATTGGATGTAGCCTGGGTTGGCGACGGATACGAATTTGCATTGAACGGTTGTAAATCGGCGTTCGAAGGCATCGAGAACTGTACCAATGAACGAGGTTTTGTTTGGTCGGTTTGCGGTTGGGCCGGTACCCAACGTTATTCCACGGTATGGAGTGGCGACCAGGTGAGCAATTGGGATTATATACGCTATCATATACCGACCATCACCGGAGCGGGGCTTTCGGCAATGAACGCCGCCACGAGCGATGTAGACGGTATTTTCGGCGGTTCGGCCCGTACCTATACCCGCGATCTTCAATGGAAGGTGTTTACCCCTATTTTCATGACGATGAGCGGCTGGGCGGAAGTCGACCGGCAACCTTGGAATTACGGCCATCCGTATACCGAGATCAACCGGAAATTCCTGCAATTGAAAATGCGGCTGAATCCCTATGGATATACCTATTGTATGGAAGCCCATCGCACAGGGGTGCCGATGGCGCGGGCGATGGTATTGGAATTTCCGGACGATGTGGTGGTGCGCGATACCACGACACAGTATCAGTTTATGAGTGGCGAATGGATGTTGGTGGCACCTGTGTATAAGCGAGGCAACCAACGCGATAGTATCTATTTTCCGGCCGGAGAGTGGTACGATTATTGGAACGGGAAGAAATACGAAGGAGGTCGTTGGCTCGATAAATACGAAGCGAAGCTGGATATTTGTCCCGTCTTTATTCGTGAGGGAGCGATTATCCCGATGTACCCGTATATGAATTATGTGGGCGAGAAACCGGCGGATGTATTGACGCTCGATTTGTATCCGAAAGGTACCACCTCGTTTACCTTATATGAAGACGACGGCGTAACACGCGATTATCAGAAAGGTGAATTTGCCGAAACGTTGATTACGATGTCGGCGACTGCCCCGGCCGGCGAAGCGACGACTGCGCCTGTTACTGTGAAAGTAGCCAAAGCCCAAGGCGATTACAAAGGACGGTATGCGGAACGGGCCTATATTTTGGATATGCGTTACGCAGCTTCGCCGAAGACGGTTACCCTCAACGGGCAAGCGCTTCCCGCTTTGTCTGCCGAAGCATACGGGGCCGGGCAAACCGGATGGTATTTTGATGCGGCCGACCGAACGGGACGTCTGAAAGTACAAACGGCTAAACTTTCTACCGATAGCGACCAAACGATTGTGGTGACGCCTTAATGAATAAACATGCTAGGGGGAAGTGTGATGTACTTCCCTCTCTGAAAGACAAACGGCTTGGTTCAATAAACGATTGAACTGGGCCGTTCGTTGTTTGTGAATGGGGAAGCGTCCTAAATAAACCGCCGGCGGGGGGGCGGCAGCTTTAGGGACTTGTGAGGCAGCAGCAACGAGGGGTTAGGTAAGTATTCCTGGCTAGGAGAAGTTATCCCTTTGGACGATGAGAAGTACTCGAACTAAAATAATAGAGCGAGATTTATTTGTTAAAAAAATGCGTTTATTAGACTCACTTTGCAGTTTTATTTTTTATATTTAGGCCTGTTAATTAATGTATATGGATAATCTGGCAGACTTAAAAATATTTAACCATCTGTTTATCACCTACCAAAGTCGGTTTATCCACTTTGCCTATACGTATGTTCGCGATCAGGCTGTCGCGGAAGACTTAATTACCGAAGCTTTTATGTATTATTGGGAAAACCGCCACACCCTTTCTGAAGATGTGAATTTGCCAGCCTATATTCTGACTACAATTAAACATAAATGTATCAATTATTTACAGCATCAACAGGTGCGGGAGGAAGTCGCCGGGCAACTGCGTAAGCATGCCGAATGGGCTCTACAAACCCGCCTTGCCACCCTTACAGATTGCAATCCGAATGAGATCTTTTCCCAGGAGGTGCGCGAGATTGTGGAACGTACGCTAGCCACATTGCCCGAACAAACACGTCACATTTTCCGTATGAGTCGTTTTGAAAACAAAACGCATAAAGAGATCGCTGCCTTATTAGGCATCACTCCTAAAGGGGTTGAGTTTCATATTGCCAAAGTTCTAAGGGAACTCAAGGGCAATTTGAAAGACTATTTTCCGTTTTTTATTTATTTTATATAATAGATAATAAGTCTTCGTTTTTCAAATTTCATAAAAATATATGCTTTTATGTTGAATTTTTTTTAAAATCCACTAGGGATAGTCGGTTTTCAACTGCTATTAATATGAAGGCGACAAAAAACACGCGGCATGAATAAAGAATGGTTATATAAGTTTTTTGAAGGAACGGCTTCATTGGAAGAAGAGCAAGCTATTCGAAAATGGCTTGATGCGTCGACCGAGAATGGACGAATGCTGTTGAAAGAACGTAAACTGTTCGATGCAATGATGATGAATGTCGAGGAAACCGATTGCCAGCTTCAGGACAGTCCGGTAAAGAAGGAGAAAAGCCGGAGTTCCCTTAGAACTGAGTTAGTTAAAATAGTAGCTGTCGTCGTGCTTACCTTAGGGTTAAACGCGTTCTACCATATTCTTTTCGATCGGGAAGGTCCCGTGGCGATGCAAACGATTACGGTTCCAGCCGGACAACGGGTGAATATTATGCTGCCCGACGGTTCGAATGTATGGCTGAATGCCCGTACCACGCTTCGGTATCCTTTTGCTTTCACACCCGACGCCCGCAAGGTGGAATTAGACGGGGAAGCCTATTTTGACGTAACTAAAGACAAGAAACATCCTTTTATTGTGGAAACCTCTAAGGCGAAAATCGAGGTAAAGGGTACGCAATTTAATGTAGATGCCTATGCCGACCGGGAGGAATTCGAAACGACTTTGATGTCGGGCAGCGTACGGGTTACTTCGGCAGCCAATCCGCTCGATATACAAACCCTGGCTCCTGATAGCAAAGCATATCTGGAGAACGGCCGGTTGAAAGTAGTGCCTGTCGACGATTATAATCCCTACCGCTGGAAAGAAGGACTGATTTGTTTTCGGAACGAGACATTCCGGAATATAATGAAGGATTTCGAAAAGTATTATGGGATTACTATCCATGTGGAAAATAAACAGGTATTGAAATATTTCTATACAGGCAAGTTCCGCCAGGCGGACGGAATTGATTATGCCTTGAGAGTATTACAAAAAGACATCCTTTTTCAGTATCGAAGAGACGATGAGAATCATATTATTTTTATCAAATAAAATCGGAGTTTAGTAACCTTTTAAATGAGAGAACGCCTATGAAGTAAACTTTGTTAACCGTAAAAAATGCCGGAAGGCGCGGGCGGGCGCCGACCGGCATAGCGACACAATCCAAATTAAAATTGTAATCACTTAAATCAACACAAAGGTATGAAAAATAACTCTTTGTCGGGGAGGTATTATCCTAAAAATCCACGACGTAAACAAATCTTTAGAATTATGCGAATTACCACCTTTCTACTCCTGGTATGTGTATTTTGTTCGTATGCGGGGAATGGTCATTCTCAAAATGCCAGAGTAAGTCTGAACATGAATAAGGCTCATATAGACGAAGTACTGAATGAAATCGAAAGCCAGACGGATTATCTGTTCGTGTATAATAACCAAGTAAACGTAGGTCGGAAAGTATCGGTACAAGCCGAAAACCAGCCCGTTTATCAGGTATTGGGCGAACTGTTCAACGATTCCGACATCAGCTTTTCGATGGAAGGCACCCATATTATTTTATCTAAAAACAGCGAACCGGGTGTACAGCAACAATCATTTGCCGTAACCGGTACGATTATCGATGCCAACGGCGAACCGGTTGTCGGAGCGAATGTGCTGGAAAAAGGAACCTCGAACGGTACGATTACCGACCTCGACGGAAAGTTTAACCTGACGGTCAGCCCGAATGCCACCTTGAAAGTTTCTTATATCGGCTACCTGACGAAAGAGGTGCCGGTGAACAACCAAAAGATCATGAAGATCGAACTGGTGGAAGACTCCCAGTCGCTCGAAGAAGTGGTAGTAGTGGGTTACGGTGCCGTCCGTAAAGCCGATTTAGCCGGTTCCGTAGCCATTATGGATAGCAAGAGTTTCAAAGACCAGCCGATCACCCAGATTGCCGACGCCATCCAGGGACGTGTTTCCGGCGTACAGGTGGAAAACAGCAGCGTGCCGGGCGGTAGCGTAAAAATCCGCGTACGTGGCGCCGGTTCCATCAACCGAAGCAATGATCCGCTGTACGTAATCGATGGGATCGTACGGGAAAGCGGCCTGACCGGCATCAACCCCGATGATATTCAATCGATGCAGATATTGAAAGACGCTTCTTCCACCGCTATTTACGGATCGAGAGGATCGAACGGCGTCGTTTTGATTACAACCAAAACGGGTAAGGTAAACCAGCGTGAAATTACCTTCGATGCGCAGGTCGGCGTATCGAATGTCTATAAAAGATATGATATTCTCAGCCCGTACGAATATGCGACGGCACTGCGTGAAATCAAATTCCCGAATGCTTTTACAGATGCGGAAATGGAAGCTTATAAAAATGGGTCGGCCGGTATCGATTGGCAAGACGAGCTTTTCCGTACGGGAGTGACGCAGAATTATAAGATCGCCATCTCCAACGGTAATAAAGATGTGCAGTATTATCTTTCGGCCAACTATATGGGCCAAGACGGTATCATCGACGAAACTTCCAACAAACGGTACCAGGTGCGCGCCAATATCACGTCCGACGTGACGAAATGGTTGCATGTCACCGCCGATGTGAACGCTTCGCATAATATCCGCAAAGGAAACGATTTCAGCATGGGTAAAACCAACGTTTTGTGGATCGGCCTGAACTATTCTCCCACCATGACAATAATGGACGACAACGGCAACTATAATTGGGACCCGTATAATTCAATTGCCGCCAATCCGGTGGGAAAACTCAAACTTGAGGGAGGAGAAACGATAAATGATGTAGTAAATGGCCGATTGGATTTGCGTTTTACGATTTTGCCGGGCCTCACATTTACTACTACAAACGGTATTGATTATAACGACGCCAAAGGATATTCCTTCAGTACCAAGAAAGTGGAAACTTCCAACGGCATGGGAAATAACGACACCTATCGGATGATGTTACAGAGTTCGAATAATATAACCTATACCGGCAAATGGAACGATCATTCGCTGACGGTAACCGGCGTATACGAAGCCACTTCAACCGAAGGCCGGAAGTTGTCGATCAACGGAAAAGGATTGTTGACGGAAAGCGTAGGCTGGTGGGATGTCAATATGGCTACTTCCCATGAATTTAATAACGAATATTATAAATGGGGATTGATGTCGGGCGTAGGCCGCGTGATGTATAATTATGCCGACCGGTATATGTTGACAGCTACTTTACGTGCCGACGGTTCGTCTAAATTCCAGAACAAAAAGTGGGGCTATTTCCCCTCCGTCGCTGTCGCCTGGAGTTTGGGTAACGAAGCGTTTATGAAAAGCCAGCATCTCTTCCAGGATGCAAAAATCCGCGCCAGTTTCGGTGTGGTAGGAAACCAGGCTATCGACCCGTACGAAACGTTGGGATTGCTTACACAAACCAGCTATGGCTTCGGAAATACGAATAATTATACCGGTTATTGGCAAGAGAACCTGGCAACGCCCGATTTAACATGGGAGAAAACACGCCAGTTAGACCTCGGAGTCGATTTTTCGATGTTAAATCGCCGACTGACGATTTCACTGGACTATTTCTACAAAAAGACAGTCGACGGCTTGCTGCAAAAAACCATTCCTTATTATGACGGCGGCGGTTCGTTCTGGGTAAATGCCGGCGAAATCAGCAACAAAGGCGTTGACTTTTCCATTACAGGCCATGTGATTCAAAACCGTGACTTCAATTGGACAACAACGGTGACCGGTACTTATCTGAAAAATGAAGTTCTATCTTTGGCCGGATCCGACTTCCTTTACGGAGCGCCTGCCGCCCGAGGCATGGTAGAAGAGGTGACCATTGTAAAGCCGGGCGAACCGATCGGTTCGTTTTACGGCTATGTATGGGAAGGTTTGGATGAAAAGGGCAATAATGTGTATGCGGATTTGAATAATAGCGGCGGCTTGGACGCAGGCGACCGTACCGTAATCGGTAAATCCACCCCCGATTTCACCTTAGGATGGAACAACTCGCTGAGCTGGAAAAATTGGGATTTAAACCTTTTCTTTACCGGTTCGTTCGGAGCCAAGAAATTGAATCTTACTCGTTTTACGATGGCTTCTATGGTAGGCGATTCGAAATTTATCACCTTGCGTGACGCCTATATGAAAGGATTTGATAAAGTGGGGGCCGGTGCCGAATATACTTCACTGACCAGCACAGGCAACACCTTCCAGCCCGCTTCCACCCAGTGGTTGGAGAATGCCGATTATTTCCGTTTGGACAACATCAGCTTATCTTACAACCTGACCAAAGACATCACGAAATTCGCTGATCTGAGACTGACGGTAAGTTGCCAGAATCTCTTTACAATTACAGGGTATAAGGGATACGATCCTTCCAGCTCTGCCTTTATCGACGGCAATAGCGTCGATATTAACAGCGGTGTAGATATTGGTGCTTATCCTTCTCCCCGCACTTGGACGTTCGGTGTAAGAATGAATTTTTAACGCTAAAAAAGGATGACAAAGATGAAAACAAAAATAGTAATTGGTTGTGCGCTTTTAGGCTGTCTGGCAACCACTTCATGTAATGATTTCCTGACAGAGGATGCCAAAGGGCAATTAGATCCCGAATTGTATTATTCCTCGCAGGATGAATTGGATATGAGTGTCTATGCCTTGTATCACAAAGTGATGAAAACCCAGGCTTATACCAATATGCAGCTTCCCCAGTGGATGGGCGACGACATGACGGCCAATCCGGGTAGTAATAAGCAAGCGGCTGCCGAATTCGATGCGTTCGTACCGGCTGATAATAATAAGGGGGTTACCGAATGCTGGCAACAGCATTACGTATTAATCAAGGAAGCTAATAATATAATAGAAGCTGCCGGAAAAACTCCGACGAGCCAGGAAGAGATCGATATTGCCATCGGACAGGCAAAATATTGGCGGGCCTACAGTTATTTTACCTTAGTACGGGTATTCGGCCCGCTTCCCTTGCGATTGGATGCTGTTAGTTCGACCGACCGAATTGATTATGAAGCTCCGCTAGCCAGCGTGGATGCCATTTATGCACAGATCGTAAAAGACCTTCAGGAAGCAGAAGCCGTTTTGCCTACTGACTACACGAAGGCTCCCCGCAAGATGTTCGGAGCAAATACCTACATCACACAACAAGCCCTCAAGGCTACGTTGGCTTCTGTCTATATGGCTATGGCCGGTTGGCCGTTGAATAAAACGGAATATTATGCAAAAGCGGCCGAAAAAGCCAAAGAAGTAATCGACGGAGTAGAAAAAGGAAGTTATGAATATATCCTTGAACCCGAGTTTAAACATGTGTACTCCAAGAGCCATAATTATACGGCAGAAACGGTAGTCGGCATCAATTACGTAGCCGATTATGGCTGGAGCCAGGATTCGCAGTTGACCTCTTCCAATTTGTTCGAGTCGCTGGGCGGCTGGGGCGATGCCTGGGGCGAAATCCTTTTCTGGAAAAATATGCCGGCCGGCCCGCGGAAAGATGCCATCTATAATCCTAAAATCTTATTGGAAAATAAAGTCGGCGGCAAATTGGTAGACTGGTGGGAAAAAGACGAAAACGGCGTAAACTATGTGGCGGAGAACCATCCCATGTTCTCGGTCTTCACAGTAGGCGTAGGAAATACGGATTATGATTATACCCAACCGGCCAGTAAGGATATGACCAACGATCATCGTCACCGCATTATCCGTTATTCGGAAGTGCTTTTATGGTATGCCGAATCGCAGGCACGCGCCGAAGGTACGCCCAATGCCTTAGCCTACGAATGTATCAACCGCGTACGGGAACGGGCCGGTCTCGATCCGTTGCCATCGGGTATGAGCGGCCAGGCATTTGCCGACGCCGCCCTTATGGAACACGGTTGGGAAGTAGCCGGTAACTGGTGCGCCCTTGTTACGCGCCGTGCCGACCAATTACGTATGGAATTGCTGCAAAAGACCTTCGAAGAACGTAAAAAGAACGAACCGATCGAAGTGGCTCCGGGCGTCATGGTAACGGAATCCGTACCGGTTCCCGAGAAGGCAACCTGGCAGGGTGAAAAGACGATTTACGCACCTTATCCTTCCTTGGATGCTTCGTTGAATCCGAATCTGAAAAGATAATTGATGGTTGATAGGGGGGGAGAGGATACTTTTTTTCGATACCTTTCCCCCTTTTTCCAAATTTTCAAGTATTACTTAACTCAATAACGTTATGAAAAAGGATTTGTTATTTCGAATCGTCGTCGTATTCAGCTTTGTTTTTGTCGCTATACAAGCCAAAGCTCAATATCAGATTAGCGGGCCCGACTTGGTTTGTCCGTACAATACAGCCACTTTCACGATACAGGCAGGAGGAGCCTCTGTTTATTGGTATACTACCTCAAGCACGTTAACCATTCAATCCGGCCAGGCAACCAACAGTGTTACGGTGAAATCGGACGGGTTGGTGAACTATGTAGATTTGGGCGTCCGCGTGACGTCGGGCGGACAAACCCTTTATCAGGGAACGAAACGCATCCGCACCAATACGCCCTATGTGGAACAGATAACGGGCTCGACAAGTGTAAATGTAGGGCAGGCCGCCAGTTTCACAGCTTCTCCTTCTTTCCCGGAATCGATGTGCGACTACGAATGGATAGTCGGGGGAAACGCTTCCGGATACACCATCACTTATCAAAGACGTGAATTCCTATCGGTTGTTTTCAGTCAGACCGGCACTTATACCGTTCTCTGCCGTACCACCAACAACCCCTGCACCGGCTCCCAGTCGCCGGAACGTATCACTGTATCAGTAGGTGCACGTTATAGTGTACAATCAAGTAATTCGAATGTAATTTCCGTTCGTGAAAATGCCGGTTTTGAAAAACAAAATACCCCGGTTGCCTGCGCATTGTATGAATCGCAGACAGGCATATTGGTATTACAGAAAAATATTCAAAGTGCCGGTGGAGAAATCGATGCAACCTCCGTGCCGAAAGGCATGTATGTGCTGAAATTGAAGAGTGGAGATCAACCCTCTGAAACACATAAAATCATGCTTAAATAAGGAAAAAGAAAAATTTCGATGAAAAGTAAAACACCTTTCCATTGAAATATCATTTCTATAGGTATTAGTCTACCTATTATTTAAGGCGACAGCCTTAAGGAGGCTGTCCCGAAAGCGATTTTTAGGGCAGCCTCAATTATTTCTATTATTTCCCTTTTGTGTATAGTACCGTATTAAATAATCGTATCATGAAAACAGCATTATTACCCCTTTTATGTCTATGCGCCTTGCCGCTTTCCGGGCAAGTGCAGATGCAATCCGTTCAGGAAAAGATTCCCACTTATACCATCGGGAATCCCGAAGTCGATCCCATCTTTTTCACCGGCCGGGTTTACCAGGGAGCCGAAGGATACATTTATCCCTATCCCCTCTACGACATACTCACCGAAGAAAAGACCGACAAAACATACACCGTACTCAAACTCGGCAACCCCTACCTCGACATAGCCGTGCTGCCGGAAATCGGCGGCCGCATTTTCTCGGCTACCGACCGCACCAACCACTATCCTTTCTTCTACACCCAGACCGGCGTCAAACCGGCCCTGATCGGCATGCTCGGCGCCTGGCTTTCAGGCGGTGTAGAATGGAATATCCCCGACCATCATCGGGCCAGCAGCTACCTGCCCGTCAATTGGAAACTGGAGGAAAATAAAGACGGAAGCAAAACCATTTGGGTAGGCGAAACCGAACTCCGCCACCGCCTCAAATGGTCGGTCGGCGTCACCGTATATCCCGACCGTTCGTGGGTAGAAGCCAGGATCAAGGTCATCAACCCCACCCCCATGATCCAGTCGATGCTTTATTGGGCCAACGTATCCGTTCATTGCAACGATCAATACCGCGTGATCTTCCCCCCCGACGTACAATTCGGAGCCGATCACCACAAAGTTTATTTCACCCCCTGGCCCCAAGGCGAGGCAGTGATCGGCAGCGGCCGGCAAGTCGATTTGTCGTGGTGGAAAAACTTCACAGGCGACTCCCGTTCCATCTTCGCCTGGGGCAGCCAAATGAATTTCCTGGCCGGCTACGATTACGGAAAAGACGCCGGCACCGTACACGTAGCCAATCGCCATGTAGTACCCGGCAAGAAATTCTTCCTCTGGGGCAATAACCCCAACGGCGAAATGTGGAACAAAATATTGTCCGACCACGACGGCCACTACCTCGAACTGATGGTTGGCGCTTATTCCGACAACCAACCCGATTACAGTTGGATCAACCCCGGAGAGATCCGCGAATTCAGCCAAATCTGGTATCCGATTAAAGGCATCAAAGGCGTAAAAAATGCCACCCCCGATGCGGCCGTCAATTTCGAACCCGTAGCCGGCAACCGCTACCGGGTAGGCTTTTGCGCTACTACCCGCTACGAAGGCGCCCGGGCCATCGTCTGTTATAAAGACCAAACGTTGATGGACAAACAGCTCACCATCGATCCGGATCATTTCTTCCTGGAAGAACTCGACGTACCCGATGCCTCGGATGCTTCCGCCCTATACGCCGCCCTCTACGATGCCGAAGGCAATCTGCTTGTGGATTACCGCCCCATCCAACCCGAAGAAAAACCCTTACCCAAAGTAATCGACGGCACGAAACCGGTAAAAGAATATACCACCAACGAAGAATTATACCTGGCCGGCCTTCGGGTAGACCAGTTCAATAACGCCCGCTTGCAGTATATGGATTTTTACAACGAAGCGCTGCTGAGAGACTCGATGGACGCCCGCGTAAACATCGAAGTGGGCAAACACTTTATCCGCCAGGGAGAATGGGAAAAAGCGAAACTTCATTTAACGCGCGCCCAAGCACGCCTGTCGCACGATTACACCCGGGTAAAAGACGCCGAAGCGCTTTATTACCTCGGTTACGTATACCAAATGACCGGCCAGACCGGTCTGGCCGAAGATAGCTATTGGGCCGCCACCTGGACGCCCGATTATAAACATCCCGCCTTTTATGAATTGGCCGTGATCGCCTCGGCCGCGAAGGACTATACGAAAGCCTATGACCTGATCACTCAATCTTTATATGTAGGCGCGCGCGATTTGCAAGCCTTAACGTTGCAGGCCTACCTGCTGCGCAAATTAGGCCGGACAGCCGAAGCCGCCCAGGTCATCGAATCTATCCAACGTATCGATCCGCTCGACTACTGGAGTGCAGCCGAAAAAAGTTTTCTCACTAAAGGGGATGCCTGCTTCCTCTCTTCCTCTTCCCCCACCCAAGGACGGAGCGGCGGGCTGATCGCCGTACAGGAACTTTTGGAAGTCGTGGCCAACTATATGCATGTAGGAGCCACCTCCGAAGCCCTGGCCCTTTTGGACGGAGCTATCGCGGCTGGCGAACCCTTCGTTTCTTCCCCCTTACTTTATTATTACAAAGGATACAATGTAGGAAAAGAGCACCGGAACGAAGAAGCGGCAGCCTGTCTGGATCAGGCATCCCGGCTTTCGTGCCTGCATAATTACCCGCTTCGCCTGGAAGAGATCGCCCTGTTCGATACCCTGTTGTCTGCACGCCCCGACGACGGCATGCTCCATTACTACCAAGGAAACCTGCTCTATTACCTCGGACAGAAAGAAGCCGGCCTGGCCCATTGGAAACGCGCCGCCGAATTGCTGCCCGACTTTGCCATCGCCAGCCGGAACGCCGGATTCGCAGAAGGCTGTAAGGGCAACCTGCAGGAAGCGCTCGGCTACTACGACCGGGCCATCCGTTCGAACCCCGGCGATCCTCTTCTGCTGACCGAATCCGATAAATTATGCGAACAGGCTGAAATGTCGTGCGCCGACCGCTTGAAACGGTTGGAGGCACATCGCCAAACCGTGCTGAAACACGACGATGCCGTGATGCGCCTGCTCACGCTATACAACGAAGCCGGACAATACGATAAAGCCATCCGTATCCTTTCCGACCGTCATTTCCACCTGTGGGAAGGAGGCGGACAAGTACACCAAATCTATGTCGATTCGCATCTCTTGAAAGGCTTGGCGCTGATGAAGAAAAAACAATACAAAACCGCCCTTACGGAATGGGATCAGGCCAACCAGTATCCCGTCAATCTGGAGGTCGCTCCCTCGCACCGGGGAGGCTACGAAGCCAAGGTCTATTACCTCTCGGGCATTGCCTACGAAGCTTTGAACCAGCCCGAAAAAGCGACCGAATGTTTTGAAAAATCCGCCGCCGCCGCGTTCCGTCCTTACCTGAGCGACTTGAATTACTACCGCGTAAAGGCCCTCCGGAAATTAAACCGCCGGGCGGAAGCCGAGGAATCCCTAGCCGCCATGCGCCTGACACTCGGAAAAATGCAGCAAAACCTGGTCGATTCGTATGCCAAATTCGGCGATGCCAATGCCAATGTACAACAAAGCAACTTACAGTACTACGCCGGTCTGATCGCCTTACTTGACGGACAGGATGCAACTGCCGCCGCCGACTTTGCCGAAGCGCTCCGCTTCTATCCCGGCAATCTATGGGCCAAATGGATGTCGGGCGGCGAATCCTTCTAAAAGAATCCGGAGCCGGACTTTATTTATCCGGGCAAAAACCCTATATTTGCCCGAATAGATAGCCCGGCTCTTTTATAGCCCGTAGCCGGCTTATCTGAACCGATTCAACAACGTCTAATCCAATAAATCTATGAAAACACAAATGTGGTTATGTATGTCGGGGACAGTGCTTGCAGGGCTGTTTGCTTGTAAAAACGAACCGAAGCAACCTACGCCCCCGCTGAATGTAGTTTATATCTTAGCCGACGACCTGGGATACGGCGACATCGGCTGTTACGGACAACAGAAAATCAAAACGCCCCACATCGATAAAATGGCCGCCGAGGGCATGCTCTTCACCCAACACTACGCCGGATGTACCGTGAGCGCTCCTTCCCGTTGCTCCCTGATGACGGGTTTGCATACCGGCCATTCCCAAATACGAGGAAACAAAGAAATCAAACCCGAAGGCCAGCAACCGATGAAAGAAGGCACCTATACCTTAGGCAAACTGATGCAATCGGCTGGCTATGCCACCGGAATTTTCGGGAAATGGGGCCTCGGCTACCCCGGTTCGGTATCCGTTCCCACTACGATGGGCTTCGATGAGTTCTTCGGTTACAATTGCCAGCGGGAAGCCCACAGCTACTACCCCGAACACCTCTGGCATAATAACGATACCGTCTTCCTGCATGCCAACGACCAGGAAGGCCGACAGATCTATTCGCAGGATCTGATTCATGAGCAAGCCTTGAAATTTATCCGAGACAATAAAGAGCGTCCTTTCTTCGCGATGCTTACCTATACGCTGCCCCATGCCGAATTGAACCTGCCGCACGACTCCATCTACCAAATGTATGAAAACGCTTTCGAAGAGGTACCTTACGACGGCCATTTAGGATACCATCCTTCCGAAAAACCCTATGCCTCTTTTGCCGCCATGGTATCCCGGCTGGACAAATACGTAGGCGACGTGATGGCCGAACTGAAAGCGCTCGGTTTGGATAAAAACACCCTCGTCATCTTCGCCAGCGACAACGGCCCTCACCGCGAAGGAGGAGCCAACCCCGATTATTTCCAGAGCTACGGCCCGCTCAAGGGCGTGAAACGCGACGTATATGAAGGCGGTATCCGCGTGCCGATGATTGCCTGGTGCCCCGATAAAATCAAAGCCGGTGTGAAAAGCGACCATGTAAGCGCCTTTTGGGACGTGATGCCTACGCTGGCCGAACTGACCGCTACCACCTTGCCGGAAGCCGGCGACGGCATCTCCTTCCTGCCCACCCTGTTCTCCAAGCCCGGTCAAGCCCAACATGACTACCTTTACTGGGAATTCCATGAATTAAACGGTCGTGAAGCCTTGCGCGCCGGCAACTGGAAACTGATCCGTCAACCGATCGTAGGCGAAACCATCCTCGAATTATACGATCTGAGCCAGGACTTGCACGAAGATAACAATCTGGCCGCCCAATATCCCGATAAGGTAAAAGAACTGGAAATCCTGCTGGACAACGCCCGGACGGAATCGCCTTTGTTTAACTTCGGCCGCCCCGCCAAGGGTGAAACGGCCGCAAATTGATAGGAAAATGAATAAATTATTCGCCCATTTACTGGCAGGGAGCGCCCTTTTCGCGGGGCTGCTTTCCTGCGGACAACGCCCGTCGGATCAGTGGAAACTGGTTTGGGAAGAAAATTTCGATCAATCCGGCTCGTTCGATACCACTGTATGGAGCAAAATCCCCCGCGGCACGGCCGACTGGAACAATTACATGTCCGACTTCGACTCCTGCTACGCTCTTCGCGACGGCAACCTGATACTCCGGGGATTAGTCAATTACAGCCTGCCCAACGATACGGCCCCTTATCTGACCGGCGGCCTTTACTCGAAAGGCAAACAAGGTTTTGAAAACGGCCGTCTGGAAATCCGGGCCAAACTGCAAGGCGCCACCGGGGCATGGCCGGCCATCTGGCTACTGCCCGAGCACGGCCAATGGCCCACGGGAGGCGAGATCGACATCATGGAGCGCCTCAACAACGATACGATAGCCTATCAGACCGTGCATTCCCACTATACCTACGATCTCGGTTTTCAGGACAATCCCCCCCACGGCGGTATCGGCCCGATCGTTCCCGGCGATTACAATGTATACAGCGTGGAAATGTACCCCGACAGCCTGTGTTTCTTTATTAACGACTTTCACACCCTCACCTATCCCCGTATCGAAACCGATCAGGAAGGACAATATCCCTTTAATCAACCCTTTTATCTGTTGATCGATATGCAGTTGGGAGGCTCGTGGGTCGGTGCGGTGGAACCCGCCGACCTGCCTTGCGAGATGAAGGTGGATTGGGTGAAATTTTACCGCAAATAAACTCCGGCCGGGGGGGCGGGCACGTATAGCCCCGGCTATTTGGTACATCGAATTAGAAAATGGATACATGAAAAAAATAATAAGTATTTGCTGTGCACTCCTGCTTGCGTTTCCCCTTTGGGCGGAAACGTATCGGCCGGAGTTTTCCACGGCCGGTTTCTTTCGCATACCAGATTCCGGCCGCGAAGTGTTTTCCATGAACCCCGCCTGGCGTTTTTATAAAGGCGCGGCCGCCGGCGCGGAAGCGACTGCTTTCCCCGACTCCGGTTGGACGGTGGTTTCCCTGCCGCACGGCATCGAATACCTGCCTTTGGAAGCCAGCGGTTGCATCAATTATCAGGGAGAAGTATGGTATCGCAAACATTTCCGTCCCGATGAAGCCCTGAAAGGAAAGAAAATCTTCCTGCATTTCGAAGCCATCATGGGCAAATCGAAGATCTACCTCAATGGAGAGTTGCTTGCCGAACATTTCGGCGGATACCTTCCCGTGGCGGTCGATCTGACCGATCGCCTGGCCTGGGGCGAAGACAACGTGATTGCCGTTTGGGCCGATAATAGCGACGACCCCGCCTATCCCCCCGGAAAAGCCCAGGACGTGCTCGATTTTACCTATTTCGGAGGCATCTACCGGGATTGCTGGCTGATCGCCCATAACCCGGTTTACATTACCGATCCCAACGTAGAAGAGGAAGTAGCCGGGGGCGGTTTGTTCGTGGCCTACGACGGGGTATCCGACGAAGCGGCCGACGTGCTGTTGAAACTCCATATCCGCAATGCCACCGACAAGCCTTTTTACGGCGTTGTGGAATACCAACTGCTTGCGCCGGACGGCCATCAGGCAGCTTTCCTGAACGATAAATTTACCCTCGGAAAACAACAAGCCGAGTCCGTATCGAGTAAACTCCATGTGAAAAATCCTTCGCTATGGAGTCCCGACTCCCCCGCTTTATACCAACTTTACGTCCGCATTCGCGATCACGAAGGCAACGTAGTGGATGGCTATCGGCGTCGGATCGGCATCCGCAGCCTCGCGTTCAAGGGAAAAGAGGGCTTCTGGTTGAATGGCAAACCCTACGGAGAGCCTTTGATCGGCGCCAACCGGCACCAGGATTTTGCCGTCCTGGGCAATGCCGTGCCCAATAGCCTGCATTGGCGGGATGCCAAGAAACTACGGGAAGCCGGCCTCAAAGTCATCCGCAACGCCCATTGTCCGCAAGATCCGGCTTTTATGGACGCTTGCGACGAATTGGGCCTCTTCGTGATCGTGAACACCCCCGGCTGGCAATTCTGGAACGACGCTCCCGAATTTGCCGAACGCGTTTACAACGACATCCGTCAGATGGTGCGGCGCGACCGCAACCATCCCTCGGTCTGGCTCTGGGAACCTATCTTGAACGAAACCTGGTATCCGGCCGATTTCGCCAAAAACGCCCGCGACGTGGTGGAGACCGAATACCCTTACCCCTCTTGTTATACCGGCTGCGACAATGAAGCCCGGGGAAAAGAAAATTTCCCCGTCCTGTTCACTCATCCCGCCAATGCCGACGGAGAGTGGGCGATCAAAAATCCGGATCCTGCGAAAACCTATTTTACCCGCGAATGGGGCGACAACGTCGATGATTGGAACTCCCATAATTCGCCCAGCCGCGCCGCCCGCAACTGGGGCGAACGCCCCATGTTGGTACAGGCCCGGCATTATGCGCATCCCCCTTATCCTTATACCAGTTACGACGCTTTATACCGTACTTCGCCTCAACATGTAGGCGGTTGCCTGTGGCATTCGTTCGATCACCAGCGCGGTTACCATCCCGATCCGTTCTACGGCGGTTTGATGGATGTATTCCGCCAACCCAAATATGCCTATTACATGTTTATGGCGCAGCGGCCGGCCGCGAAAAACAATGCGCCTGCCGGGAGCGGCCCGATGGTCTATATTGCACATGAAATGACGCCTTTTTCCGATGCCGACGTGACGGTGTATTCCAATTGTGAAGAGGTGCGGCTCACCTACCTTCAGGACGGTCAGCCTCAGGTGTATAAAAAAACGGTTTCCGCCGAGGGAATGCCTTCGCCAATCATCGTTTTCCCGGGCGTATACGATTTTATGAAAGACAAGGAGCGGGCCATGAACGGCAAACAAGACGAGGTTTATTTGCTGGCCGAAGGATTGATAGGCGGCCAGGTCGTGGCGCGCCATCAGGTTTTTCCCGCCCGGCGCCCGGAAAAATTGCTGCTTTGGGTAGACAATGAACAGACGCCTTTGCAGGCTGACGGTTCCGATGCCGTGACGGTAATCGCCGCAGTAGCCGATAAAAACGGGCAGATCAAACGGCTTACTAACTATACGCTCCGGTTTAGCATAGAAGGAGAAGGGCGTTTGCTGGCCGGGGCCCGGGCCGAGACGAATCCGATGCCTGTGCGGTGGGGAACGGCCCCTGTGTTGGTACAGTCTACCTTGAAACCGGGAAAAATAAAGATAACCGCCAGCGTGGTATATGAAGGATCGCAAATGCCGGTCAGCGCCGAGCTGGAATTGGAAAGCGTCTCTCCTTCCTTGCCTTTGCTTTATGACAAGCAGGAAGCGGCTGCTATTCCCCGCTTTGTAGACACCGGAAGCGGCTCGGTTTCTTCCACCGGGAAAACCGATGCGGAGAAACGAATCGAACAATTACAGAGCCAGTTGAATGCGTTGAAATTGAAGGAAGTGGAACGTCAGCAACAGGAGTTCGGAGAAAAGAAGTGAAACCGAGAGGGGGCGTACGCATGCTTCGCTGTTTTCGGTACGTAGTTTCTTCCGCTGCCTGTTTTTACGAAAGAAAACCTTTCCCTCCGGCGGCCTCTTTTTCGGAAGGAGCTGCCGGGGGAGAAGACAGATAGAAGAGGAGAGGAAATGCCGGGTTTATGCCCCGATTCGTCAGCCGTCGGAAAATAAAAATAATACAAGAAGTAGGCGCCAGGAACAGCCTGTAAATGCTTTTGATTAAAAGGCTGATATGCAGGGTGTTGCAGAGAGGTCTGCAAGCGTTTTCTTTTCCATGCCTGTGCAATCGGAAATGGATGCCAGTGTAATTCGAATTCCATGCTTATGAAATCCGAATTACACTGGCATCTATTTTTTGTAGGTGATGAAAAAGTACAAG
>DBFJSK010000053.1:0-3127 GCA_048403675.1 Tannerellaceae bacterium
AACCGACCGTCTTTTCGTTTTATTATAAAGGAATGGTTTTTCGGGGGGGGAAATCAGAGGATGGCAGCGTAGATTCCTGATTATCCTACTTTTGCCTTAAGGCAAAAGTAAGCTAAAATCGCCTCCGGCGAAAGCCCTTGCGGCTTATGACCTTTCGAGAAAGCACCCCTTTCTGTGGGGATGCCCGATACCGACAGTGCTTTCGAACGGTTTGATGGCGGACGTTTATAATTAGGAATGTATTAATTAGAATAGCTAAAGTACATCATAAAATGAATACGTTTGCAATTAGCGAGTGAATCCTTTATGGAAATAGGGTTAGGCTATACGCTTTACCCGTCCGTCTTCCAGTCGGTATTGTTGTCCCGTTTCGGGGCAAACGGCCAAACCCTCGGCATCAAACGTGAGCCGGTGGCCGTACTCGCTGACCCAACCAATCTGCCGGGAAGGGTTTCCTACCACAAGCGCATAAGGGGGCACTTCTTTCGTTACGACCGAGCCGGCGCCCACCAAGGCATACGCGCCGATGCGGTGGCCGCAAACAATGGTGGCATTGGCACCGATGGAAGCCCCTCGTCCGATCCATGTCTCGCGGTATTGATTTTTGCGGGCCACGGCGCTCCGCGGGTTGATAACGTTGGTAAACACACAACTCGGCCCTAAAAAGACATCATCCTCACAAATCACGCCGGTATAAATAGATACGTTGTTCTGTACCTTTACCCCGTTGCCCAATATGACACCGGGCGAAACGACTACATTCTGTCCGATATTACAATGTGCGCCGATCCGGCAATCCGTCATGATATGCGAGAAATGCCAAATATGCGTTCCTTCTCCAATGATACAGCCCGGATCGATTACGGCCGTTTCATGTACACTATAAGCTGTCATATAACTATTTATTATGAATTAAATCGTTTGATCTCCCCCCTCCACCCTTCCATTTCGGAAGGCCACCTGCCGCAATATCCATTCAACTCTCTCTTTGCCGGCAGCCGGGAAAGAGAAAAAATAAGTTTCCTATTTATAAATCAAAAACAGCGTCGGCTTCTTGCTCAGATCGGGCACTTTACCGGCCCATTCTTTCACCGGAAGCGTGCGGATAAACTCGTCCTCGCAGGTAATGCGGGAAGCGATACACAACTTCGTCGAGGGGCGGCAGGTACGAATCAACTCTTCGACCAGCTTATTATTTCGGTAAGGCGTTTCGATAAACAACTGCGTTTGGTTTTCGGAATAAATCCGGCCCTCCAGCCGTTTGATCGTATTCGTGCGTTCGGCCGCGTCGATGGGCAGATACCCATGAAAAGCGAAACTCTGGCCGTTGAAACCCGACCCCATTACCGACATCAGGATAGAGGAAGGGCCTACCAGGGGAACCACCCGGAAACCTTTCCGCTGAGCCATCGCCACCACATCCGCACCCGGATCGGCGATGGCCGGACAACCGGCCTCCGAAATCACACCCACATCCTCGCCGGCGGCAAGGGGGGCCAGATACCCCGCCACATCCTCCGCAGAAGTATGCTTATTCAATTCGTAAAAAGTCAGCGTGTCGATCACCAGCGAAGGATCGGCCTTTTTCAGAAACCGCCGGGCGGTACGTACATTCTCGACAATAAAATGTTTGATTCCCCTCACCACTTCGCGGTTGTAAGAAGGAAGCACCCGGTCGTGCTCCGTTTCGCCCAAAGTCACCGGAATAAGATACAAAGCTGCTTGCATACGCTTACGTCCGGCCCTCCGCAGCCGGGTATTTTGTTAGTTTTCCGCAAATGTAGTATTTTTGTTTCAAAAACCGAATCGAATGGCACTTCCTTCCGAATTTATCCAACGCACCCGAGCCCTGCTCGGCGACGACTATGCGCTTTTGGAAAACGCATTACAGGCCGACGCCCCCGTCAGTCTGCGTATCAACCGGGCCAAACACACGGCGGCGCCCGTCGGGGGCGAACCCGTCGGATGGTGCGATAGCGGCTATTACCTTCCGCAGAGATTATCGTTCACCTTCGATCCGCTTTTCCACGCCGGAGCCTACTATGTGCAAGAAGCCTCCTCTATGTTCCTCGAACAGGTGATCCGTCAGGAAGTGGACGTACATTGTCCGGTGAACTGCCTCGACCTCTGCGCCGCCCCCGGGGGTAAATCCACCCATCTACTCAGCCTGTTGCCTACAGGCAGTCTCCTGGTAAGCAACGAAGTGATCCGCAGCCGCAGCCATATCCTGGCCGAAAACATCGCCAAATGGGGGTACCCCGGGACCGTCGTAACCCAAAACGACCCGGAAGCTTTCGGCCGGCTGACCCATTTCTTCGACGTTATCCTCACCGACGTGCCCTGTTCGGGCGAAGGTATGTTTCGCAAAGACACCGACAGCACCGGGCAGTGGAGCGTTGCCAATGTGGAGCTATGCGCTTCGCGTCAGCGCCGTATCCTCCACGATATGTGGGACGCCCTCAAACCGGGAGGCTTGCTGGTGTATAGCACTTGCACCTACAATACGGAAGAGAATGAAGAAAACATCCGGTACATCCTGGAAGAACTGGGGGCGGAACCGGTCAGCCTGCCGACTCGTCCGGAATGGGGCGTAAGCGGGCCTTTAAAATACAACAATCCCGTTTACCGTTTCTTCCCGCATAAAGTGCGGGGAGAAGGTTTTTTCCTGGCCGCCGTACGGAAAGCGGAAGGCGAGCAGCAGGAAGTACGCCAGAAAAACAAATCCAAAAAAGAAAAAAGATCCTCCAAGGAACCGGCCTTTCCCGAGGGCATCCTGAGCTGGTTGCAACAACCCGATTCCTTCCGCATCCTCTCCGACCCGACCGGCTGGACAGCCTTTCCCGAAGCGCGCCAGGAAGATTATCAACTTCTCTCCTCCCGGTTGAATATCGTATCGGCCGGCGTCAGACTGGGAGAAAGCAAAGGAAAAGAAGTAGCCCCGGCGCATGCGCTGGCCATGAGCGCGGAACTCTGCCCTACAGCGTTTCCGACCGCTACCCTCGATTGGGAAGAAGCAATCCGTTATCTGCGCAAAGAAACGCTCAGCTTGCCGGCTGTTTCCGAAAAAGGGTATGTGCTTGTGAAATACGGCGATTATCCGCTGGGGTTCGTGAAGCAATTGGGCAAC
>DBFJSK010000054.1:0-1894 GCA_048403675.1 Tannerellaceae bacterium
TGTATGTTTGTGTCAGCAAACTACCTGCAAGCATATACATTTGTTACTTTATACCTCTAATATGAATGTGAAAGAAAACCATTTTATCGATCTGTTCAACGATTGCTTTTGCAAAAATAAAGATTCTTTTATTCGTTTTGCCCGTTCCTATGTGCGTGATAGGGAGGTGGCGGCGGATATTGTGTATGAATCGTTTGCGGATATATGGGAATCCCGTCAAAACGGGCAGGCTATCGATTCGCTGCCGGCCTATACGCTGGGCATGGTAAAGTTCAAGTGTATGAATTATTTAAGGCATGAGCAAATAAAATGGCGAACCGATGAAGAATTGAAAGAACTGTATATTCGCCAGAATGAAATGAATCTGGCCTCTCTATCCTCCTTCGATCCCCATGAATTCTATTCCCGAGAAATAGAACATTCTTTGCAAAAAGCTTTGCACGAGTTGTCGGATCAGAGCCGTAAGGTTTTCATTCTAAGTCGTTATAAGCAGTTGTCTCATAAGGAGATTGCCGCCGAATTGAATATTTCGGTAAAAGGCGTGGAATTTCATATCTCCAAAGCTCTGAAACTATTGCGCGAACGACTAAAAGATTATTTACTTGTCGTAGGGCTATTTTTTCTGCCAATCCGCTAGGGAAATGCTTCGGTTAAGTTACATCGTTAAATAGAGACTTAAGAATATGGAGAAAGATTTACTATATAACTATTTTGAATGCCGTACTTCCGCCCAAGAGGAACAGGCGGTGGTAGATTGGGTGAACGAATCGCCGGAAAATAAAGAACTATTTGAAGCGGAACGTAAGTTATGGTTATTAACTTGTCTGCGAGAAGATTTGATACACGCCGAAAGAGAGAAGAGCGAACAGCCCAACTCTTTACGTTTGCAAAAACGGCTGCTTCCGTTGCTTAAAATAGCTTGTGTATTATTGATCGGGCTATTTTTGGGCAAGTGGGTGCTATCGGATGGGGAAGAAAAAAAAACGGCCCTGCAAACCGTTATTTCTCCGGCCGGCCAGCAAACCGAGATTGTTTTGGCCGACGGCAGCAAAGTCTGGCTGAACAGCCTTTCTTCTCTTACTTATCCGGTATCCTTCTCGCAGACAGAACGTAGGGTGAATTTGGAAGGAGAAGCTTATTTTGAAGTTTCCAAGAAAAAAGGAATGCCCTTTATCGTTCGGGCAGGAAATTATAATGTACAGGTATTAGGTACCGCTTTTAATGTCCTTTCCCGTTCGGAAAAAGGAGTGTTTGAAACATCTTTATTTACAGGTTCGGTGAAACTCTATTCGGATACGCAAAAAGATTCCGCTATTTTATTGCGCCCCCGTGAAAAAGCAGTGCTGGAAAAAGGAAAGCTGGTAAAGGGCGAGCTGGCCGGAGGGAATATGCCCGCTTGGAAAAGCGGATTGTTTGAGTTTGATAATACGCCTTTTCAAGAGGTTGTAGAAGAGTTGGCATCGTTTTTTAAGGTAACCTTATGGATAGATAATCCCGCTTTATGCGATTATAAATATACGGGGAAATTACGCCGGAAAGATGGGGTAGCCTATTTGTTGGAGGTATTAAGTAAGGATAATCCGTTCGAATATAGCAGGGATGAAAAGGGTGACTACCATTTAAAATAATAGATTTTTTCCACTTAGGCAGCACGTAGATAACGTTTCTTATCAATGAGAATGGCAAAGTATATAGTTTGGTTTTTCCTTTATTGTTTGCTTAGGGTTCCTGTATGTATGCAGGCGCAAACAGCTAAGGTTACTTTAGATTGTGCAAACAAGCCACTCTCGTCTGTGCTTCGCCAAATCGAAGCACAGACCGATTATTTATTCATTTATAATAAGGAAAAAATGGATATGGAAAGAAACGTTACGGCGGTTTATTACGAGACACC
>DBFJSK010000055.1:0-1646 GCA_048403675.1 Tannerellaceae bacterium
AACTGATTTCGACACAAACAGCTACATTCAACGAGCTATTCTTTAAGCTTGGGAGCCACGCCGGGCCTCTTTAGCTTTTCTT
Source organism: Tannerellaceae bacterium (assembly GCA_048403675.1). Classification (GTDB taxonomy): domain Bacteria; phylum Bacteroidota; class Bacteroidia; order Bacteroidales; family Tannerellaceae; genus Parabacteroides. The sequence continues at coordinate 83 of DBFJSK010000055.1, forward strand.
CGTCTTTTTATCAAAGTATTGCGAGGGAGTCAGATTATATTCCTCCTTAAAACATTTGGTAAAATAAGCCGGGGAAGAAAATCCTACCTGATACCCTACCTCCGCATACGTATATTTGTTCGATAAAATCAACCCTTTCGCTTTTTCGAGCCGGTATTTCTTCAAATAATTATTCGGCGTATCCTGAAATTTCAATTTGAATTTCCGGTAGAAGTGAACCCTCGACAAGCCCAATTCCTCCATCAACGCATTTAAATCGCAATCATATTCCATATAATGCCCTTTGATATAAGCGAGCACTTTCTTTTCGAACGCCTCCAATTCTTCATCGGGGGCGCCTTCCGTACTTTCTTCCGTTTTCTCTACCGTGTGATCGGAAACAACCGTTTTCCCCTTCCCGACTTTTTTGATCCACACCGCGCCGACAATCAGCAAAAGAGCGAATCCAGCGATGCCTCCATACAGATAAATCCGAAGCCGCCGCCGATCCGCCTTTTTCTCTTGCAATAAAAAGTTTATTTTCTGTTGTAACTCGGTTACATCCAATCCCTGGTTGTAATACACCGACGCATTATGCTTGTCGATCAGGAAAGTAGGCAACAGAATCTCTTTCGGAACCGATACATGATTCACGATTTTCATACCCGCCTCAATAATCTTCCGGCCACCGGTAGGATAAACGATAGAAGCCGTCAGAATCCCTTCTCTCACCGCATAAATTCCTTTATTATATCCCAATAAGCCATCCACCCCCAAAATAGCAGGCATCTCCTGCACTTGTTCCTTTCTCAATACCTCATAAGCCGTGATGGCTATCGCATCGTTAAAAGCATAAATCACATCCACCGTTTTCAAAAGCTCCAGATTATCTTCGAGAATATGTTTCGTCGATTCCACATTTTTCCCTCCCACGTCGTCGCCCGAAACGAGCGTGGAAATATGCATATGTTTCAAAGGCGATAATACATTCACAAAAGCTGCTTCCCGCTCCAAAGTCGCCGTCGATTTGTCGTGCCCTTTGATATGCAGAATATGCGTTTGCCGTTCACCGCGCATCTCCTGTACATACTCGGCTGCCTTGGCCCCCACTTCCCAATTGCTGGCACCGACAAAAGAAATATATTTGTTGGACGACACCTTCCGATCGACCAATAGAACCGGAATCGTATGGAAGTCGAGCGTATTGAACGTTTCTATCAACGCACTATCCTCCAACGGCGAAACGATCAGCAGATCGACATGATCTTGAATAAAAAACTGAATATCGTCTATTTGCCGGCTGATATTGCCCGACGCATTTTTGATCGTGACCTCTACATTATCGTAGAAACCCGCTTCCGACAACACCTCCTGATTCATCTGCTCGCGCCATTCCCCCCCGGTACATTGGGAAAAACCGATTCTGATCTTTTTATTTCCCTCCCCGCAAGAAATCAAGCTTCCGCATATACAAGCGAACAAGATCCAGCCGATGGAATATATCTTTGTCATTTGGAATAGGGTGTTTTTTAGGTATATAGGATAAAATTCGCTTACAAAGATAGTTTTTTCCGGGATATATAAA
>DBFJSK010000056.1:0-4459 GCA_048403675.1 Tannerellaceae bacterium
TAATGAAAGAATACTATTATTTAGATGCCGATCAACAGCAAAAAGGGCCGATCGATCCGAGCGAGTTCATGCGCCTGGGCATCACGAAAAACACATTATTGTGGAAAAACGGCATGGCCGGCTGGCAAGCCGCCGGGATGATTCCCGAATTAGCACTCTACTTTCAAGCCGCTCCCCCTACCCCACCCCCCGCTACAGGCGGCTCCGGAAGCACTACGATTCCGCCGCGTCCCACTCCGCAACCTGCGGCAGCGAAACCCGACAGTCTGCTGATCTGGTCGATCCTGAGCACCATTCTTTGCTGTCTGCCACTGGGAATAGTAGCCATCGTTTATTCCACTAAAGTAGACCCGTTATGGGACAAAGGAGACTATGATGAAGCCTACCAAGCTGCCAAAAACGCCAAAACATGGTGTATCCTATCGGTCGTATTAGGTCTGGTAGGCGGCATACTGGCTTTCTTTATGGGACTTCTGGGCGCCATCCTACCCTCTTGAAATTTGATAAAAAAATTCCTTATCCTCTGTTGCATTATAGGCGGACTGTTCATCTTATACCGGATCAATCCGGAACAGTCCGTCTATATACCTAAATGTCCTTTCCATGCCCTGACCGGTCTTGATTGTCCGGCCTGCGGTACGCAGCGCGCTCTTCACCAGCTCCTGCATTTACACTTGAAAGAAGCATTTGGGTACAATCCTTTTTTACTCGTCTCCCTGCCCTACCTTACCCTCTTTGTCTGGACAGAATGGTTCGATCCGACCCGGAAACTTGCCCGTATCTATACTTTTTGCCGCCACCGCTACGTCCTGCAATCGTACGTATTCCTTATTCTTTTATGGTGGATCGGCAGAAACCTCCTTCCTTTTTCCTGAAACGATGCCTATTGCGTGCTGAAAAGACACGCCCGGATTTCCGCCCCAATCCGGAGAAAAACGAGAAAGTACATACAGATGGCGGCATTCGCCTAAAATTTCTTATCCCTGCACCAAGGATAAGAAATTTTCGCGTATCTATCTGAACGGCAGCATAGAATAGAGACAAAAAATGATAGTAATGATTTAGCGACAATATAACTACACTAAACTGCTGTGCTTTGCATTTCGTTAAACAACCCGGCCCTAAAAGGAAAGAAAACATTTTGGATTTGAGAAATACAGCAATTATTTTCCCCATTCGATACTGTTTGAAAAGGATGAGCTGCTGAATTGCAGCAATTCTTTGTAGGCAATATCTTTTATCCGGAAATTACGAGTTTGATGAATGATAACTTCGTCATCCGGTAATTCCTTTATAAACTCATTCCACTTTTCCATTTACAGATCTTTTACAGAACAGAGAGGGTACAGGAAACAACTCCGGTAAAACAAGCCGCTGCCTCTTTAAGCCTTTGGGCAAGCAATTTCTTTTCCTGCCGGCTATATCCCGGTAATGTAATAATTGCTATGTGCATAATAATACGTTATTTATTGATTTACCAGCCGGCCAGTGGAATTTTTCGTGCAGGAGCAGGGTATGCAACATCCAGCTCTTGCAAATCTTCATCTGTCAAACAAATAGAAAGACTATGAAAGTTTTCCTCTACATGGGCGACGCTCCCGGCTTTCGGGATGGCTATAATACCCGGACGACGTATCACCCAGGCTAATGCTATTTGTACCCGGGTAGCGTTATGTCGTCGGGCGACTTTTTCCAAGGCCGGATGATTCAGTAAATGTCCTTCCCCGATAGGAGAATAGGCCATCACAGGCATTTTATTGGCAGCACTCCACGGCAACAGGTCGTATTCGATGCCTCGCTCCGTCAGGTTGTAAAGCACCTGATCGGCAGCACATCCCTTTCCTTTCGGAATCGTGTGGATACGCTCCATATCAGCCACGTCCAGATTACTGACACCCCACATCCGGATTTTACCTTCCTGCTGCAATTCGGTCATTGCCCGCACGGTTTGTTCATAAGGATGATGGCCCCTCCAATGGAGCAGGTAAAGGTCGATAGATTCGGTATGCAACCGTTGCAAGCTACGTTCGCAGGCGAGTTTTGTCCCCCGGTAGCTTGCATTGTTCGGCAACACCTTACTTACGAGAAAAACCTTATCCCGACAATCTTGGATCGCTTCACCCACCATTTCTTCGTTATTATACATTTCAGCGGTGTCGATGACACTTAAACCCAATTCGATGCCCCGGCGCAACGCCCGGATTTCTTCAGCCCAAAGGCAAGCGACCTGTCCCATTTTCCATGTGCCTTGACCTAAAGCACAGACTTTTTGTCCGTCGGGGAATATGACCGTATGCTCCATATTTCTCATTATAAGAATGTTCCGTACTAATTTTCCTGATTATTGTTCTATGTTCTCATTTGAAATGCCGGCCGTTTGTCCGCCGTCGACAACCAGCGGGTGTCCGATCATAAAACCGGCTCTGTCCGAACACAGCCACCATACAGCAGATATAACTTCCTCTACTTTGCCCAGGCTGCCGATAGGTTCCTGGGCAACCATTGCTTTATAGCCTTCAGGCGTTCCTCCGGAAAAACGACGAATCATTTCGGTGTCAATAACTCCCGGACAAATTGCATTGATACGGATACCGGATGAAGCATAATCCAAAGCTGCTGATTTGAATACACTTCATTTCTCCTGCGCATATAAACATCCGTATAGTTTACACCCACCGCATAGTTGCGAACCTTTATCTGGTGGGGTGCAGGGCTGCCAAGCTAAACCTGCTCTATTTTCATGACGTCCGGAGCGCCATATTCTCTTGCTACTATTCTTTTCATTTTACTTTTATTTCAGATTACTCTTAAAGAACGCCTCCATTTTATCAAACGGAACGACATCCGTCTTGTCGTAAAGGTCGGTATGACTGGCTCCGGGAATAATCATTAATTCCTTATTATGGCGGTAATTCGTGTAAGAAGTCATATCACGGTAGGCATCCTCGCTGAAATAACGTGAATGCGCCTTTTCGCCATGAATAAGAAGTACGGCTGAACGTATTTCCTTGGTATAGGCGAGAATAGGCTGGTTCAGGAACGACATAGGCCCGGTAACGGTCCAGCCGTCGTTGGAGTTGCCCGAACGTTGGTGATACCCGCGCGGTGTTTTGTAATAGTCATAATAGTCTTTCACAAATGCAGGTGCATCGGCGGGCAACGGATCGACTACGCCCCCTCCCTGCTCGTAATAACCTTGGGCATATTCCTTTGTGCGTTGCGCATTGAGCTGTTTGCGTTTCTCGTAACGTGCATTCTCATCGTTTTCGGCATCGAAATAGCCATTGGCATTCACGCGGTTCATATTGTACATGGTGGAAGCAACGGTCGCCTTGATGCGCGTATCGATTGCCGCCGCATTCATCGCCATGCCGCCCCAGCCGCAAATGCCGATTATTCCGATACGTTCCGGATCAACATTCGGCTGCACGGAGAGAAAATCGACGGCCGCCTGAAAATCTTCCGTATTGATGTCGGGCGAAGCAACACGACGCGGTTCACCACCACTCTCGCCGGTGAATGACGGGTCGAAAGCGATGGTGAGGAAACCCCGCTCCGCCATAGTCTGTGCGTACAGTCCGCTCGACTGTTCCTTTACCGCACCGAAAGGACCGCTGACGGCAATGGCTGCCAATTTCCCTTGTGCATTTTCAGGCTCATAGAGGTCTGCCGCCAAGGTGATACCATAGCGGTTGACAAAAGTTACTTTGCGGTGATTAACCTTGTTTGATTGCGGAAATGTCTTGTCCCACTCCTGCGTGAGACTCAATGTTGTCTGTTTGATGTCACTACCTTTCATATTCGTTTGATTTTGTGCCTGAACACCAGCTATTGCCGGCATCAGTGCGATGATTAATACGATTGCCTTTTTCATTATTCGGTATATTGGATGATTATTAAATTACCGGCTTTCATTTACAATACAAAGCTAAGGCTAAATCCTAACAGCTTCATTACTGTACAGCTCATATATAATTACTCAAAGGCTCAATCCGATGTTTTCCGTAAAGTTCCTGATACCTATCTAAAAAAGTGTGTTCAAAGCTCCTTCGGTAGCCGTATAGGCAGCGCCGCAAAATGGGCGTTCTCTATTAACCGATGGTATGTTGATAATGACGCCCTCGTTCTTGAGAAGCAAAATTTTAAGTGCTTCCCGGCTATATATCCTGCACCGGCACATTGCCCGATAGCCTCCCTCCTTTCCCTGTTCCACATAAGGCAACGTCGTGAGATAGTCCACTGCGCATTTTAGGTCTTCCACACCCTCGAATGGAATATCCAGCAGGCGAATGTAAGTGCTATAAAACCGGCTCTGGCCCCACCTTCCGCGTATATCCGGTAGGTTTGTTCTTTTCCACCCCCTCCCGGATATGCCAGTATTACAGCCGTATAGCTGCCGTCCGCGATAAAGTTTTCCGGTAGAAACAGACATCCTGCTACTTTCCATATCGTATTTTTA
>DBFJSK010000057.1:0-1519 GCA_048403675.1 Tannerellaceae bacterium
ACACCTGTTTGGCCGAGTGCTCCATCATTCCTTGTACGCGCTCTCGTTCGATGGCGATGGAAACCACGTCGGCCAGCATCCGCAGATTTTCTATGTCCAAAGTGTTCCACGTTCGGTAATCGCGTACCGAATCGAAGCCGATGAACCCGTTTATTTTTCCTTTATGGAAAACGGGGAGGGTCAGGATCGACAAACAACCTTGCGATTGAAGCATGGCTTGTTCTCGCCGGGCCGCCGCCGGCATCTTTTCTACGTCGCAGATGATAATATCGTTTCCCAGTTGAATATTTTCTATCCACCACGGAATGTCTTCTTCAGACAGTTCGCGCAGCATTTCTTCCCGCATGGAAAGAATACCTTCCCGGGTCACCTCGTGTGTAAAATCGATAAGGCGTTTGTCGGGGTCGAAATTACCGATATAAACGCGGTCGACGGCAAAAAATTTCAGAATCACCAAAAGCGCTTCGTCGATGGCACTCGATTGATCCGAACCCAGCAACAGACGAAGCACGTCCGAGAGGGTTTTGCGCAATTCGCTCATACGGGGAAGGGTCAATCTCGATGCTTCCGCAGGGGGCGTACGAAGAGCGGTCTGTGCAGGGTCGGCTTTTAACCGTTTTATTTCTGCAATTAATTCTTCCCGGGAATAATTGATGTAGCGATGATCCATAGAATTTATAGATTAAATAGGCTGGGCCAAAGAATGAAAAGACAAATGTACGGATTGCTCTGCGATTTCCCAAATTGCCGGTTATTTTTTCCCGAGGAAACAAATTCGGGTGAATTTCCACCGGATCAGCACTTTTTCGGCTACGACGGGTAGAAAAGTAGCCAGGAGGGTAGCGAATAGGAAGATGGCCAGCGAGCTGTGGATGCCGAGGCGCGAAAGCAAGATGCGGCCGCCGGCGGTGCCGAAGCCGTGAAAAAGGTATATAGTATAGGTATAACGGGCCAGCCAGATCAGGAAGGGGCTGTAGAGCTTCAGGTTGATAAAGTAGGCCGACGAGACGAGGCCGATGAAAATGGCCACATGGGTGGTCTGGTAAAAGGTAAAGGCGCCGGGCAAAAAGTAATGAAGCTGTTGGAGGGCGACGCCTGCAATCAGCCCGGCCAGGTAAATCCGTTGGGCGAAGGGCGTGCAAAGCCGGTTGTGAAAGCGGTTTAGCCCCACGCCTGCCAGGAAGAAGGGGGCCAGGTAAAATGCATTTTTGAAGGCGAAATAGTTGGGCACCGAAGCTGGCAGGAAATGCGTCAGTTCGATCAGACACAAGGCGCACCCCAGGAGCAGCCAGAGGCTCCATTTCCGAAGGGTATCGGCCCCCCGCCGGGCGTCGATGGCGGCCATGCCAGCAAAAAGCAGGAAGAGGGCCGGCAGGTACCAGTAAATGGTGTAGGGAAAGATGTAGATCCGCCAGATGCTCGCAAGGGGAGCTTTGGTGTTGGTGCCCGGAATGAGGTATTGAATCAAAAAATAAGTGGAACCCACGAAGATAAGGGGAAAAAGGAGGCGTCTGACCTT
>DBFJSK010000058.1:0-7767 GCA_048403675.1 Tannerellaceae bacterium
CATTATTATTTATTACTATTTACTTTTATACTCTCTGCCTGCCACATTCAGACACAAGAAAAACAGCCAGAAAAAATACTGAATTTTCCGGCCGATTGCCAAACCGACTTATTCTCAGAAATGGATTTCAAATTCATTCCGTTAGAAACCAATGAGAACCTCATACTGGGAGCTATTACACAAATAGAAATAGATAAAGGCCGTTTTTTTGTACTCGATCCTTATCAAAACAAAACACTCTACGTATTCAACCCCGAAGGCCAATTCATTACCCAAGTAGGAAGTGTAGGCCAAGGGCCTGGTGAATACAGCATGCCAAACAGTTTTGTACTTGACAAAAAAAACAATCTCATTCTCATCCGCGATCTACAACGCAACCAATTATTCTATTACGGATTGGACGACTATCAATTTAAGAAGAAAAAAGACGCTCCCTTCTATTTCAATTCCTTTCAACCTATGGAAAATGATCAAATGGCCTGGTTTTTCACTGGAGGAATAGACGACGACTGGTACATCGCCCTTACCGACTCGACTTTTAAAACAAGCACCCATCACTATTTCAAAGCCGATTTCAAATCGGGTAATAGCCTCTTGCTCGCCTCCAACCTTTATAAATTAAACCAAACCCTCTATGCATACCACCCCCAAAAGCCAATTGTTTATCGAATAGAGAACGAAAGCCTACAGCCAGCTTATCAGCTAAATATCGAAAATACTCATTTCCCCCCTACCGAATTTTTACAAAAGGAAGCAAAACGCAATCCAAACTATACACAAGCACTAGCCACTTCTGATTATATCGCCACTTATTCCTTCTTTGAAAATGAAAATGCATTAGCTATCAGCTTCTTGGCAAAAAAGACACCCTTTATCGGATTTTACCACAAAAACGAAGAGATCCCGGTATGTTATACCTTACTCGATTTTACCAAAATGATGAAAGTAGATGGCATGAGCCAGCCCCTAGGCTGTACCAACCAATATTTTATATCTATCCTTTCTCCCCATACCCTGCAAACGCGCTATCCCCAGCGGGAAGAATTACGAAAAATTAAAGAACTAACAAAGGAAGAAGATAATCCGATTATTTGTCTTTACAAATTCCGTTAACATGAAAAAAAGCCTCTATTTTCTCTTTGTCGCTTGCCTTGCGACGAGTTGCCGGCATCAGAAAGAAGGAAAAAACATTTTTCATTCTTATAGCATTGAAACGGCGGTAACAGACACCCTCTATGGAAAGATAATCTGTACAGGGAAAGCCGGAGAAACATATGATGAAATCGACTTTTGCGATCCTTTTCTCATTTTATGTCGGCATCATTCCGATACCTCCTTACATGTTTTCCGCTATGCCAATAAAATCATCCAATCGGCTTTTATCATCAACCAGACAACACTTCAAATGCCTTCTCCGCATCTTTGCCAACATAATAGTATGGCAAATAAACATGAAATTACAATTTGGGATAACACCCTCCACCAATGGACGACCCTCAACTTGCAACAGGGTAAATTAACCACTCCCTTTACCTTTTTACCTCGATACTATAGTTATCCCCACCCTATTTATATCCCCGATTGCAACAATTTGTTTATTTTCGAGCACTCTATCTATGCTACAGATATAGCTGGAACCGGCTCCCCCCTCTCCCTATTTTACCGATACGATTATGCAAAAGAAGAATGTTCATTCATTCCTCCTTATGCCCCCATGGTAGGTAATACCCCCCGAAATCAATCTCTTTTTTATACTCAACTGGCTATCCATGAAAAGAAAAATAGTATCGTAGCCGCCCCCCGTTTCTTCAATAGCTTATCATTTTTCAATTTAGACGGAACACCCTGCAAAGTAATCACGTACGGAGAAAATTTCCAACGGCCTGTCACAGACACTATTCGCGGATTTGTAGACCGGATAAATAGCCCCAAATATTTTCTCGCTATCCAAAGTACCGAGCAGTATGTTTATTGCCTTTACGACGGTACGCCCAGTATGAAGGCCCCCTCCCGCATCCTCGTTTTCGAGTGGGATGGTACCCACGTCGCTTCCTGGCAAACCGATCGAAATTTATATACCTTCGCCGTAGATCCCACCAACAGCTATTTATTAGCGCTTGCCCCAAACGAAAAGGAAGGACAGGATATTCTTCTCTATCCCCTACGTTTCCAAAACAAAAGAAACCAAAAGCAAATAAATGAATAAACCGATAAAAATAATTCTTCTTCTTTTTTCACTACTATGGATTACCCAAGGATTGAAAGAAAAAGCAGATCCAATAGCTAACCATTTCAAGCAATCACAAGATACCTTATGCCTGAATGCCTATCTTTTCCTTCAGGAGAATGCCTTTCGAAACGAAAAACTCGAGATGATAGAAAAGAAAGATTTTCTAATTCAAGATATTGAATTAGCTGTAAACAGTTGTAGAAATGCACTAGCAGAAAAAAAACTATCATTCCCTATTTTTTGTAATTATGTACTTCCGCAACGAATTTTTTATGAAAAGCCTGGAAATTGGAGAAAATTTTATCGTAACTACTTCGCCTATTTAAAAGGACGTCCTGCTTTAGAGATTTGCGATTCCATCAACAACAAGTTTAAAAAAAGATTTCAATTTGGTGAAAACGCTCAACCTTACCAAACCATCGGATGGGAAGCGTTACAATCACTCTCCACAGGAGGTTGCTACCTAATGGCCAAATCACTTATCCACCCGTTACGAGCTATGGGAATACCCACCACTATCGACTTTATTCATACGTGGGGAAATGAAAAAGGTGCTCACTGCTGAACGTAATCTACCTACAAGGCAAAATGATTCCCTTTATGGGGCGAGAAAGCAATCCCGGTATCTATAATCCTTTTTTAGTACATAAAGATACACTCCATCCGGAACAAAGCACATTTCGTTATCCACCTAAAATATTCCGCAAAACGTATGCCATCAATTCAGAGCTATTACAATTACGAAAAGAATATCCTGAAGCAGAAATCTCTCCCCTTCTAAAAGATATAAGAGTGAAAGACGTTACTGCCTCTTATTTCCCCGTATCAGACATACGCCTTGAAAAAAGCTATTATTTACAAAAAGAACCTGCTTACTTAGCAGTTTACGGTAATAATTGGGAAATTGCTGCGATAGGATGTCTCCATTCCGATTCCGTCTTTCTTTTTAAAAATATGAAACGAAATATGCTCTATATAGCAGCCCGATATGAAAATAAAAAGGCTCAGCCTCTTTCTTATCCGTTCATTCTACGAGAAGATGGAAGCATCCAACAATTAAAACCTACACATAAAAAAACTGATCGGTTGACTATTAACTTCTTATATCCCTTACTTAGCGACCACATTCATGCATGGACACATCTAGATAGCTTACCAAAAGATTTTTTTGGAAGTTCACTTTTTACCAAATACCGTCGAAGGCCTGTCAATGGAAAAATCTATACTCTCTATTATCGAGATAAACAAGACTGGCAGATCGCAGGCAAAATAAGCGCCTCATCACACCGTCTCTTCTTCGCTTCTATCCCCACAAATGCTTTATTTATGCTTGCAGATGCCGATGGGAATTTTCCGGGTCGTTGCTTCACAGTGGAAAAAGATAATATAAAATGGTGGTAGAAAATAGATACCAGCTAGGTAGTAAAGTAACTCCAGACGTCTGATTTCACACCCGCCTACTCCAAAAAGTCCTCCATCCAAAGCTTCTTGCAGAAGTCAGAGGGAAAAACAAACAAGCAAGAAGCCGAAAGCTAACGCCCCGATTAACTTAAAAAACGTATAGCAGAGGGAAACTTTTCTTAAAAAAATAAACCTTTTTCTTTGCCCGCAGTCCTAATACCTGACTGAACGAAAATAGCATAAAACAGGAAGGTATGAAAAGGTTTTTACTAGGGATGATCGCCCTGATGATCGGGATTACCGCTGCGGCGGCCCCCGACGTGCCAGGGTCGGTTAAAGGGAAGGTGATCGATTCGAAATCGAAAGAAGCGCTCGAATTTGTGAATGTAAGCATTAAGAAAAAAGGTTCCGACCAGATTGTCAAGGGAGCGACAACCGATCTGGAGGGGAACTTCATTATCGGCAATCTCCAGCCGGGCACCTATGTGGTGAACGTCAGCTATATCGGGTACACCCCTTACGAGAAAGAATTCACCATCAACCCCAATCAAAAATCGGTCAGCCTCCGGTTGATTCCCCTTACGGAAGACAGCCAGATGCTGGGCGAAGTACAGGTAGTGGGGCAGAAACCGCAGATGCGGTTCGACATCGACAAGAAAGTGTTCAACGTCGATCAGAACATCGCCTCGTCGGGCGGCTCGGCCAGCGACGTGTTGAGCAATATCCCCTCGGTAGACGTAGATAACGAAGGGGAAGTATCCCTGCGCGGCAATTCGAGCGTAACCATCTGGATCAACGGCAAAGCTTCCGGTCTATCGGCCGACAACCGGGCGGAAATCCTGGAACAAATGCCGGCCGAAAGCATCGAAAACATCGAGGTGATTACCAATCCTTCCGCCAAATACAGCCCGGAAGGCACCGCCGGCATTATCAACATCGTGCTTAAAGAAGATCGCAAGGCCGGCTATTACGGCAGCGCCCAGGCCGGAGCCGATACCGATGGCGGCTATAACGCCAGCGCGAACGTGAATTACAGCAGCGGCAAGATAGAAGCTTACGCCAATTTAGGTTATCGCCAGCGTCGGATGAAGGGGGGCGGCTATACCAACCGGTTGAACATCGGGCAGACGGATACCACCTTTTTGGATCAGACTTCATCGAGCAAAAACAACGGGGGGAATGTATTCGCCCGGATGGGAGTGACGTGGAACGTGACTTCCAAGGATCATCTTACCTTGGGCGGTTTCGGCATGTTCGGCAGCCGTTCGGGTACGAACCGGATCGATTACCTGAGCAATACCCCCGGCTCGTTTCGATCGAGCCAACGTACTTCCGACTCGGATAACGACATGAACGGCGGCAACATCGAATTAGGTTATAAACACGATTTCAGTAAAAAAAGCAACCTCGACCTGACGGCCTCATGGAATAGCTGGGGCATGGACAACCACACGATATACGACCAGTTCTCGGATTACGGCGACGGCGAAGAAACCACCTCGTACCAGCGGCAATTAAATAATATCCGCAACCACAACTGGGAATTTCAGGCCGATTATGTCAATGCGTTCAATGATCGGAATAAATTGGAAGCCGGTTACAAGGGTACCCTCTCGCGGCAAAACAGCCCGGTAGAGACTTATTCGGGTACGGCCCAAGCGAATGCGCAAGCTGACAAGGCGTTGTTTAACCGTTTTCTTTACAACCAGGATATTCACGCGTTGTATGCCACTTATTCCACTAAATTCGGGCCGCTCGGATTACAGGCCGGCTTACGCGGCGAATATTCGAAGGTCGATACCAAATCGCTTGCTTACGGGCAGACGGAGAGTGACGTGGCGCCTTACAAGCATGATTACTTTAGCCTGTTTCCGAGTGTGTTTCTTTCTTATTCTTTGCCGAAAGATAATGAGATACAGTTGAATTACACGCGCCGTATTTCCCGCCCGTGGGGCGGTCAGCTCAATTCGTTTATGAATATTACGGATTCTACGAATATATCGTTTGGTAACCCGCGTCTTTCGCCTCAATATTCGAACGCGTTCGAATTGAATTACATTAAGAACTGGGGGCTGCATCTGATTTCCGTATCGGGATATTACCGGAACACGAACGATGTGATTCAGCGGATACGTTTTCTGGAGGGAGACATAATGAAATCGACTTACGAGAATGTAGCCAAAAGCCAGTCGGCCGGCGTAGAAATCGTCGGTAAAGACAAATTATTCCAGATTCTGGATCTGACAACGACCGTCAACCTGTTTTATTCGAAGCTGGATGGTTTTACTTACCAACCGGCCGGCGCAGCGGAGCCGGTAGTGGGAAAAGCGGAAGAGAATTTCTCGTGGAACGCCCGGATGATCGCCAACCTGATGTTGCCGTACGGTATTTCGTTGCAGATGACGGGGAATTACAATGCCAAACAAGTGGTAGCGCAGGGTTATCGAAAGCCGAATTATTCGCTTGATGCGGGGCTTCGGAAATCGTTTTTCGACAAGAAGCTCAGTCTGGCTATTAACGCCCGCGATTTGCTGGATTCGCGCAAACGGCATACCATTACGTCGGGAGCCGGGTTCGAACAGGATGATATGAATTGGCGGGGGGGCCGCCGTTTCGGCTTTACGCTGACGTATAGTTTCGGAAATATGCGGGCTAAAAAAAGCAAGCCCGAGCGGCAGATGAATATGAACGAAGATCCGTCGGAATCGATGGAAAACCAATAAGGTTTCTTACCGTAGACAGTCGGTACTTCGTGTATTTATTTACGACGGACAAAAATTACATGCCAGTGTAATTCCGATTTCATGCCAGTGCAATCGAAATTACACTGGCATGAAATTCCAATTCCATAAGCATGCAATTTCCGCTGCTAAGCGTGTTTTTATAACCGATTGTTTATCAAATAAATACAAAATCTTATTTTTAGCTTGCACAGTTCTTGGGTTATTGTATTTTTTCAATTCTTTCAGGCGGTATAGTACTGAATAGAAAATAGGATATGCGCCTCTTCCAAACTTTTCGCTTCTTCCTTCCTACGGTATTCGCAAGGTTTCAATTGATTTAGGAATTGCTCGTAAAAAAGCTTGCCGGCTTATATCTTTTGGGGTTAAATGTAGGGACTTCCATTCGGATGCCGTCCGTACTATTTTTTCAAGAAAGAAATAGAATTGAATTAGCAAGCACGAGGTATTTTATTTTAGATTATTATCGGTTCGACTTAACCGATTGAGAAATAAACAGTTTGCAGAGTTTTTTAAATAGAGAGGTAACGATTTGGCAACTATGCTTATTTCAGCGATTTGCAGTAATATACGTTCAAATAACTCTCAGATACAAAGATATAACGATTCTCCGAAAAACAACACTTGGTTCTATTTAATTGCTATATTAAAAATCCATTTTAAATATATTGCATCGATTAGCACTCTATTACTTAGACATTTGGGCATTCAATTTTTTATCCGTATATTTGTCTCTTCAGTTTCTGGACTTTCGCTGAACGGGGGTCTTTATTTATTGCAAAAATAATATAGGAGAAGTAAATTATGAGTCAGAAAATGGTGTCAGTAAAAGAATACAGCGATGTAACGAATCTCATCGCTAAATATGTGGAAGCTATCAAAAACGGCGACATTGAATTGTTGGCGGACTTTTTTCATCAAAATTCCTTCTCGTGTGGTACTGTCAATGGTGAATTTGTGGGTGGTTCTGGCAGTAATCCTGCTGTTGAATTTATTAAGAGAAATGGTAAATCCCCTGAAATCGTTTCTTGTATCGATGTGCTGGACATTACGCCGACCACCGCAGTCGTTCGACTTATTTCGGAAAAGGATGCGATCGGTTCTGATTGCACCGAATATCTAACGCTTATTAAACTTGATGGGTGCTGGACTATTATAGGCAAGGTTTTTCACCAGTTCTGATAAATGATTTTCAGTCTTGATATTCCCGTTTTCCCTGACACTCCCCCTGTCTGCTCCCGCAGGAATGGAACCATACAAGGGGGGGGTCAGAAATAAATTTCTTTATATTACCCTTAAAATCAATTTTCTCCTTATCTATGCCGCATAGAGTTTAGTTAGAATACGCAACAGGGTGATTGATTTCCACTATCCTAATGCTTTATTCGATATAAA
>DBFJSK010000059.1:0-3198 GCA_048403675.1 Tannerellaceae bacterium
ATAAGAAAGGCTTTCGAGAAAAACAAACCGCTCCGGGCGGCCGCCTTCCCTTTTTTATCGTATCTTGCCGTTCAAAAATACGATACAAGAAGATCGATCCGTAACAAATCAACCTGTCGCAATGAAGCTAGGCGTCATGCAACCCTATTTTTTTCCCTACCTCGGGTATTTTCAACTCATCCGGGCTGTCGATAAATTTATCCTTTACGACAGCCTTCCCTATATTCGCCACGGATGGGTAAACCGCAACCGTATCCTTCAGGTGCATCAAGGTATCCGATACATCGGTGTCCCCTTACGGAAACCCACAACCGGCGTAGCCATCCGGGAAATCCGGATCGATGGGAGCCAACCGTGGGCACAAACCCTTCTCCGGTCGTTGTGGCATAACTACCGTCGCGCCGCCGCTTTCGAAGAAATTTATCCGTTGGCAGAGACACTCCTTTCGTACCCCTACGAAACCCTTTCCGAGATCAATTTCGCTACCCTCAAGGCCGTTACAACATGGCTTTCAATCGGAACGCCGATCGTATACGGAAGCGAAAAATACCATGCGATCGAATTGTCGCTGGGCGAAACCGATCTCCACTGCGATAAGAAAACCCGCCGCATACTCGCGTTATGCCGGGCCGAAAAGGCCGATACTTACCTCAATCCCCCGGGCGGCCAGACCCTTTACCAGCCGGCCGTCTTTCAGGCGAAAGGAATAGAGCTGCAATTTCTCCATCCCGGCGATACGCCTTATCCGCAAATGCCGGATGCGAACCGGGAAAAAGCCGGGCATCCCTTTGTCTGCCGTTTATCCATACTCGACGTATTGATGCATTGCGGTCTGGGGGGAACCCGCCGGCTACTCGGCGATTATACCCTTTCCGGTAGAAGCTGCATGCCGTCTTCCCAGGCCGAACGATAAAGAGTCTGCCGCCCCGACGATTCAAACAAAAAAAGGAAAATCCTTTCTAGCCCTTATCTTTTAAAGCCCATCCTGTAAAGCCTAGTCGGGAAAGGAATCTTTTCCAGCCGCTCCGGAGGATAAATTGCCGCCCGTACAGCGAAATCCGTTGCGTGAACGGCAAATATCCCCACTGCTCTCGATAAGGCGAATGACATAAAGAATCATACATTTTCAACCGACGCAACGTATGCAATTGGGTTTTCCACTGCTTTTTGACTACAGCGTCGTGGTACTTATACGCCGTATACCGGTCGAATTCCGCCAACATATCCACCTCCGTTTGCATTTGAAGAAGTTGCGTATCCCGGCTGCTTCCGATGTAGGTGAGCGTCCACGAACCCGGATGTTTTTTTCGGTATACGGCCATTTTCTTATGTAGATAATACACGTCCCCCCGGGTAGCGAAGTACAACATCAAGGGATAATCGCCTACATGACAGCGGATAAAGAAATCCGGGTAGTCCAGCCAGTCGGCTTTCCGCAGCAAAAGCGAAGCCGTGGGACAGAAATGAATTTTTCGGCGGATAATATCTTCCATGCAAGCGACGCGGCTTTGGCGGTAGGGCGCATACCGCCCTCTTAGTTTTCCGTCCGGCCGTAGGATTGCCGCAGCGTGAAAACAAAGCGAAACGGCCGGATAGCGTTTCATCACCGCTACCTGCAGCGCCAGTTTGTGCGGATCCGTCCAATAGTCGTCGCCTTCGCATAAGGCGATATATTCTCCTTGGGCCAGAGGCCGTAAAAAATGCGTCACCACCGCCCGGATTCCTTTCGAATACTGGTTTTCTTGCTGGTATACCCCCTTTATCCGTTCCGGATAGCGGGCCTCGTATTCCGCCACGATCTCCCTCGTGCCGTCGGTGGAAGCATCGTCGTGCACCAGGATTTCAAAAGCGAAATCAGCCTTCTGCGCCAGCATCCCTTCCAGACAATCCCGGATATAGGCTTGGTGATTGTAAGTGGCGCAACAGATACTTACCAGCGGGCGCCGCTCGCCGGTGCTTCCTGCTGCGCTGCCGGACAACCGGTCGTTTTTGGAGGGGTTACCACTCATTGCCGTTCAGGATTCGAAAAGACAGGTTTGATACCCCAAACAACGGTATCCCCGTGCCGTGGAAGCCGCATCGATCGTCTTAACCCAGGGCGCCACACGGCCTAACTCCCGTTTTACCCAGTTGCAAATACTCAGCGAGATACCTTCGGCTTCCGCTACCTGCCGGATCAACGCCAGTTTTTCGATACAGTACGATTTGCCGGGGGCCAGCCGCGCCCGTTGCTTGATATGCTCCCGGTTGCTTTCCAACAAATAAGGATAGAAAAATTCGCCCACCTTATCGGGGTCATAATAATGAATATATTGCGCCACCAGCACGAGGTTCCGGATTTCGGCCGTGAAGAACTCCGGTTTAATGTTCTTTACGCCCGCCGTAGCCAAGGTATGGAGGAAAGTCGTAATCGTCTCCCGGGTCAGGTAAGGCAGAAATAGCGGCTGGCAAAGTACCGATTCGGCCCAGATTCCTAAGGCGCGGCATCTTTCCAGCGTTTCCAGCCTTTCGGTAATGGACGCGGCGTTCGGTTCGAGCACGTCGCGCAAATAAGCGGGCATGATCCCGATGCTCCCGTTCACCTGAATTTTAGACGGTATTGCGGCCAATAAATCGAAAATAGAATCTCCCTTATGCCTGATTTCAAGGTGCCGAGGCCCCGCCTTGGTCGCGATAAAAAGGCGGATCTTCGAATCCGGATACTGTTCGAAATGCCGGATGAAGGTTCTTAAAATGGCATGCGCCACGCCGTTGAATAGATGCGTCTCGGAAAATGCCTCCGTTTTCGGCGAAAAATAATAAAACAAGGCCCGCTCCCTGTTCCGTTCGAGCGAACGGCCCAACCGCTGGGCATAATCCTCAAATAAACGAATCCCTTTCACCTGTTTGCCATCCGTCACCAGACAATATTGGCAACCTACCGCGCACGAACCTTCCGAGGGCGATACCTCCAGCACATTGGTCGGACAGATCCCCGTATAGTTATGGACCTCCAATTCTTTGTCGAACTCGGTCGGCACCTGTTCGTAAGCTTTCACCGGGTTGAGCGACCGGTTTTCAAACAACAGCCGGTACCAGGCCGAGCCAGCCTCCAATTCGCGCTCGATTTCTTGCGTAAGCGGATAATCGATGCCGCGGGCCTCCAGAAACTCTTTATTCACGGCGACCGGAGCAAACCCCGGCAGGTCGTAACACACT
>DBFJSK010000060.1:0-1619 GCA_048403675.1 Tannerellaceae bacterium
CATACCACGCAGAAGACAAGAGCTAATTCCAACAATAGCCAGGCATTACTGCGCATCCGGTTGATAATTTGTCTGAAAATAACGGTCAGCATATATTTCTTATTTTATTTTGCATTCAACGAATAGACAATCTGCCGACGGGAAGCGCGCCAGGCGGGCACCAGGGCCGAAAGCAGATTAAGCAACAGACAAACCAATAAAACCCAGCCGAAAACAGAAAAATTGATTAACATCGACGGCGAGAACAATACATCCGTGCCGGCCGGAGGCAACTCGGTAGCTGTCAGGCCGATTTGCAGGATCCAATTGCGACAGAGCCAAATGATGCCATACGAAAAAAGTAATCCGACCAAACCGCCCAACAACGTAAAAAGGAAGTTCTCGACCAATATCTGCTTCATCAAATGCCCGGTTTGCGCCCCGAAGGCACGCCGTACACCCATTTCCGCCATGCGCCGCTCCATCCGCGAATCGGCCATGCCCGACAGGCTGACGGCCGGAATAAACAAAAGCAAAAAAATAAAAACGCCATAGCGGAAAAGAATTTGTCCGAAACTCGGATCTTCGGAACCATAGCTACGCAAACAACTCTGCCACGGCCGGTCAGGCTGCCCATGTATGCTGAATTCCCATTCGCCAAGCGTTTGATCGTACCGCCGGACTCGTTCGGCCATTTCCATCTGCAAGGTCTTCACCTGCGCAGCCGAAGGCGCCAAAGCCAACACCTGCAAATCGCCCAATACCCCGTTCGCAAATGAAAAAGCGCCCCCTCCCGACATCCGGGTATAAGGCAGCCAGATATCGGCATACGAACGATCCAAGGCATACGATCCGTCGCGTACGACACCCGCTATCCGGTATTCTTCGTACTCTATCCGGCAAAAGCGTCCGGTTACCTCGACCGTACCGAACAACCGGCGCGCCAAACTCGCCGATAGAACCGCTTCCGGCAACGCACTCCGCACATCCGCTTCCGTAAAAGGTTTGCCAGCCAAAAAACGAAAAGGGAATACCTTCCAAAAATGCTGGTCGACATATTTTACCAATACCGGAAGCCGTCCCTGATGCGTGTCGGACTCGATATATTTTTGATTATTCCGCGGACGTCCCATGATACAGACCACTTCCGCATTTTGTAACGATCCGAAACAAGCCTCTACCGTCTGCGAAGAAAATCCGTCGCTCGAATAACTCCCTTTTTCCGACTTGAATTTGGCTTCTCCGCATTTCACGATCAACATACGGCTCCGGTTGGTTTCGGGGTACAGGTCGGCTACGCGGATATAAAATACGATCACCAGGATCATCACCATCGAAATCGACAGCCCCGTTCCGATGATATAAATCAAACTGAACAACGATTCCTGGCGAATCAAATTATAAGCTTGTTTGAAGTAGCTCAATAGTATCATCCTCCGATCTCCTTCTTTTTATTGTACCTGTCGTCCGTCGAAGAAACGAACCGTACGGGAAGTTTGCCGGGCCTGTTGCTCATTGTGCGTCACCATCACGATTGTCCGACCGTCCTCACGGTTGAGCTGATGAAGCAGATCCATCACTTCGATACCCATTTTCGAATCGAGGTTACCCGTCGGTTCATCGGCCAGAATAATCTCCGG
>DBFJSK010000061.1:0-7303 GCA_048403675.1 Tannerellaceae bacterium
CGCTTTTTCCTAAATAAACAGCTAACACCTGATTTTCCGAAGGTTAAGCCTCAAAAAAAAATTACAACCCAAATTCTCCCAAATAGAACACCAAACAAGCAAAATAAACGCTATATATAAGGTACGAACAAAGAACGAAAAAAGTATAAAGACAAACTATCCGTTCCCCCAAACTTCAGTTCTTCTTTCTTCCTTCTCTCCCCTTTTTCTCTTTGTCTTTTGTCATTTTGCTAATTTAAGTTCGAAGGAGCCACTTCTATGCACCCACAGGGTCATGAAATTTATTTCAAGCAATTCTCCCGAAGATAAGAATTATCATAACGAAACAGTTTTTCCACTCATTTCATTCAAACCGTCAAAAAATTATTTGCTTTTTTGAATGTATGCTAATTTACAACTAAATATCTATTATTTTATCACTTCATTTATCTTTCTCTTTGCACACTAACTAGCTCAGAAAAACTCCCCCTATTCTCCTTTTTTAGCCGCTTTGAAACTCGGATGTTTCAACCACTTTACTTTTTTTTAACATTAAATACCTGCGCATGCCTTTCCAATCGGATGCTTATGCCTTTCCAATTTCATCGTTATGGAATATGAAGGGCATAAGCATCCCCTGCCTAACGTCTGCTAATGCCCTAATTATGTTAACAAAACTTTATAAACACAAATTAATGCATACAAAAATAAGCTGGAAAAGCATTTTACTTTCCTTTCCAGGTCAGTAAAAAAGGCAATTAAGTAACTTTTTGATAGTAAATATCCCCATAAAATATCATCTGCATATTCCATACCGGTTCACTTTCCCCTTCTCCCTGCGCTTCAGCGGCTTTCCAAAACTTTCCTTTTCCCGCCTCGGAAGTTTTCGAAACAATTTTCAAAAAGCCCATTCTTCACACTTCACCCCTGCTTTCACCCTTTCTATTCCGGTATAAATCCATACCTTTGTGGGCAAAATCATTTATCACCTAAATCAATATCATGGAAATAAAAAAGAAAGAAAACATCGGCTGGGTCGATTTACTGCGCATCATCGCTTGCTTTTTAGTTGTTTTTTCCCATTGCTGCGATCCCTTCGTGGCCCAATTCGACAACGACCGCACCTCCTTCTTAACCGGCGTATGGATGGGCAGTTTGGTACGCCCCTGCGTCCCCCTCTTCGTAATGATGACCGGCGTCCTGCTTTTCCCCATCCGGGTGAATCTGGGCGATTTCTATAAAAAACGCATCGGTCGCATCCTGGTTCCCCTCGTTTTCTGGTCGCTAACCCTGCCTCTGCTATTTTTCGCCTACCTGAATTACTTCAATCCGGCTACGCAAAACCCGGCCATCCCCGCCGACACCCACACGCTGGCCGATACACTCAATAAGATGTACACCTTCATCTTCAACTTCAATTTCGATACCACCCCCCTGTGGTACCTTTATATGCTGATCGGGCTTTACCTGGTGATGCCGGTATTCAGCACCTGGATGGAACAAGCCTCGGCCAAAGATATACGGAAAATACTTTATGTATGGGGCGTCAGCCTTGTCGTACCTTATATCAAAATGGCGGCCCCCAGCCTGGGATACACCGGCAATTACGGAAATATGGGTATTTGGGGCGTGTGCGACTGGAACCCCTACGGCTCCTTTTATTATTTCTCGGGTTTCCTCGGTTACCTTGTCCTGGCCCGTTACCTGGTAAAATATTCGCTCGGATGGAGTTGGAAAAAGATCGGAACCATCTGTCTGCCCCTTTTCCTGACCGGTTATTTAATTACCGCCGGCGGCTTTATCCTGACCCAGGAATATTTCCCCGGAAGTTATGCCAACCTCGAAATTATCTGGTATTTTTCCGGTATCAACGTATTTATGATGACCTTCCCGGTGTTTGTCGTTGTACAAAAAATAAACGTGCCCTCCTCCGCTTTCCTTTCCCGGGTAGCCTCCGCTACATTCGGCATCTATCTGGCTCATTTCATATTTGTCCAAATCGGGTACGACGTATTCAACATTCCTTCGCTACCGATCTTCGTACGAATGTTACTAACCGCTTGTTCGGCCTTCTTCGTAAGCTATTTACTTACCAAAGCACTCGCTTATTTCCCCCTCACACGCCGTACGGTACTTTAAAAACGAGTTCTTTTTAAGCCGACAGATATGAAAAGATTGATTGCCTGTTTCTGTATCCTTTGGTGGGCAGCGCTCCTACCCTCTTCCCTTTTCAGCCAAATCATCCTGGTTGAAAACGGGCGCCCCCTTTCGCGCATCGTACTGACACAACCTACGGAAACCGATCGGGAGGCGGCCCGCTTATTGCAAGATTTCGTACAACGTATCAGTGGAGCTACCCTACCCATTGTGACGGAAAAAAACGGAAAACCGGCCACAGGCGATATCCGGATCGGAAGCGCCCGGGCAGCAGAAGCCGGGGAAGACGGTTTTCTGCTTTCCACCCCTTCCGGGGGACGGTTGGAAATTAGGGGTGGCCCCGGAAAAGGCGTTATTTACGGCGTAGTCACCCTTTTAGAAGATTATCTGGGGGTAGCATACTATGCGAAAGACGCCTATACGCTCACCCCGGCTTCCACCCTGAAGCTTCCGGCTCTTTATCGGC
The DNA here is from genome assembly GCA_048403675.1 of Tannerellaceae bacterium. Taxonomy (GTDB): domain Bacteria; phylum Bacteroidota; class Bacteroidia; order Bacteroidales; family Tannerellaceae; genus Parabacteroides. The sequence goes on from DBFJSK010000061.1 coordinate 2,603, forward strand.
AGGAAACGCCGGCGTTCAAGTATCGGCAAACCTGGAGTTACGGATTGGAAGATCCTATCTACAAACAATGGTTCCGTCTGGAAGAACCTTCCGAAGTATTCGCCGGCAACCTCTGGGTGCATACCTTCGACAAACTGATTCCTTCCGACCTATACGGGAAGGAGCATCCGGAATATTATGCCTTTATTACCGGCCAGCGCCGCCCCGGGGCCGCCAGCCAATGGTGTTTATCGAACCCGGACGTATTCGAACTGGCCGCCCACAAGGTAGATTCGGTCTTCAAAGCGAATCCGGGGAAACAAATGATTTCTGTCAGCCAGAACGACGGCCATAATACCTATTGTACCTGTCCGGACTGCCGGGCCATCGATGCATACGAAGAATCCCAGGCCGGCAGCCTGATTCATTTTCTGAATAAACTGGCGGCGCGTTTCCCCGACAAACAATTTTCCACCCTGGCTTATCTTTATTCGGTGAAGCCCCCGAAGCATGTAAAGCCGCTTGCGAACGTTCACATCATGTTATGCGACATCGATTGCAAACGAGAAGTGCCGCTTACCGACAATGCTTCGGGGCAAGCCTTTGTCCGGGCGCTGGAGGGTTGGTCGGCCATCACCGATCAATTATTCGTATGGGATTACGGCATCAATTTCGATAATATCGTGTCGCCTTTTCCCAATTTTCATATCCTGCAAAAGAACATCCAGCTTTTTCACAAAAACCATGTCACAATGCATTTCTCGCAGGTAAACGGCATCAAAGGAGGCGATTTTTCGGAACTGCGCGCCTATATGTTGGCCAAATTGATGTGGAACCCTTACCTGGACGCCGATTCGCTGATGCAAACCTTTCTGAAAGGCTATTACGGAGAAGCGGCCCGTTATCTGTATGCCTACCAGAAAATCATGCAGGGGGCTTTGCTGGCGAGCGGACAACCGCTCTGGATTTACGATTCGCCCATTTCCCATAAAGACGGGATGCTGAATGCGACCCTGTTGAAAACCTACGATGAACTTTTCGATGCGGCCGAAGCCGCGGTACAAACGGATACGACCCGGTTGAAGCGGGTACGCCTTTCGCGTTTGCCGCTTCAATATGCGGAGTTGGAAATTGCCCGTACGCAAAAGGGAGGCGATGCGGAAGCGGCCCGGCACGCCCTGTCTCTTTTTGAAGAACGGACAGATGCTTACGGTGTACGTACGCTCAACGAACAACGGAACACGCCCCGAGCGTATTGCGCGCTCTACAAAAAACGATTCTTGCCCCGCGATAGCGCAAACCTGGCGGCCGGCGCCACCGTGCGGTGGTTGACAGCTCCCTCGGACACTTACCGGAAGCTGGGCGAAACGGCCCTGACCGACGAATTGTTCGGCGGAACCACGTTCGTGGAAAGCTGGGTAGGCTGGGAAGGTTCCGACGGGGCGTTTATCCTGGATCTGGGAAAAAAGAAACGTTTTTCGCACATTGAAACGGATTTTCTGCAAAAACTGGGCGCCTGGGTACTGCTGCCTAAAAAAGTAGCGTATACCGTATCGGACGATGGCAAAACCTTCCGCCCTTTCGGTTCGTACACTTTTCAGGAAGACCGCGATCCGGAGGTGAAGTTCGTAGCCGGTAAGGCCGTTTCGGAGCAACCTGTCGAGGCGCGCTATATCCGGGTGGAGATCGAAGGCATTAAAACCTGCCCGCCCTGGCATTACGGCGTGGGACAACCCGCCTGGTTTTTTATCGATGAAGTAACTGTACTTTAAAAGGTGAATACAATGAAAACAACAAAACGAATGCTTTTTTTCTGGTTGTGCATGGCAGCCCTTACGTTGCCAGCTTCGGCGGGATTCCTGACCCCTCTTTTTAAACCTTACGCGTTTAGCTTCACAAAAGGTAAAGAATGGCACGTTTGCGGAATGGATAGCATGCAGCACACGGGGAATAAGGATAAGAATAAACTGTATTGTAAATTGGAGATTCTTTTTAACCCCAGTAAATTCGCCCAGATAGGATTCGAATTGATACAATGGGATACGATTCCCGTCAACCACGTGCTGGATTTATGCCGGTTAGCCCGCGCAAACTCGGACAAAAACATGGTGGTAGTCGATATAACCATCCATCTGACGAATGGAGAAACGTTGACTTCTCCGTATCTGTTTATAACGGATTTCCGCCAGGATGGAAATAAAACCAAATCATACGGTTACCTCAACGCCTTATTCGTAACATCAACCTTTACCAGTTCGATCAAGGATGTGTCGAAAATGACGAATGCGGAAAAGCAGTTTTATATCACGTCTGAACTGACCAAGCATAATATCAAGAAGCTGGTCATAGCCGGCTATTCCTTTGAGTTCGAAAACTTCCGTTCGGCGCCTACTTACCGCGCTATGCTTAACCGGCTGGCTCAAGAGACAGGGGCAGATCCGTATACTCAAACCACGGGCGCTTCCGATTAACCCAGGTTCAAAAAATCCCCTTTATACCTCCCCCCACTTGCCATTCGTGCACGATCTGCAACCGTTCGTACCCGTGAAAAGTGGGGAAGTATAAAGGGGATTCCTGACAAGTATCCGCTCTGTAACCTATTGTCCTACCTATTAATAAAGCGCCTCTTTGATAATCTCGCCTACCGTAGGATGCGGGAAAACAAAGGATTTGAGTTCGTCGGCTTTCATGCCTTTTTCGATGGCGATACCCACTATCACGATCAGTTCGGAGGCGGGATTTCCCAATAAATGAGCGCCGATTACCGTATCGTCGGCAGCCAGCAGGAGCTTACAAACGCCGTTCCCCATTTCATTCTCCGCTACGAAACGTCCGGAAAAAGCCATCGGAATTTTCTTTACCCGGTAGGAAACGCCTTCGGCTTGCAATTCTTCTTCGGTCTTCCCTACCCCTGCAATTTCGGGATTGGTGTAAACTACCCCGGGAATGGCCCGATAGCTCATCGGCTGCGCTTTGCCCAACATGTGGTTCACGGCCGTTTCGGCTTCACTCACCGCCGTATGCGCCAACAGCGAAAAGGCGGTAATATCGCCCGCTGCATACACGCCCGGTACCGAAGTTTGCATATATTCGTCTACCCGGATGCCGTTCCGATAGGGTGCGAGGCAAAGGGTTTCCAGTCCGAAACCTTTCGTCACCGGCCGGCGCCCCACGCTAAGCAGTACTTTTTCGCCTTGCAAGGTAAACGATTCGCCATCTTTTTCCACCGTCACTTCCGTACCATGTACGCCGGTCACTTTATGGCCGAGGTAGAATTTTATGCCTCGTTTGGCATATTCGGCTTGCAACAAGGCCGATAATTCGGCGTCCATCGGACCGAGAATTTTGTCGAGCATCTCTACTACCTGTACTTCCGTACCGAGGCTGTTGAAGAAGGAGGCGAACTCCATGCCGATGACGCCGCCGCCGATAATAACCAGCGAACGGGGCAGTTCTTTGGATAAAAGGGCCTCGCGGCTCGTCCAGTATTCGGTTTCCGAAAGGCCGGGAATAGGAGGAATAACCGTCTCGGAACCGGTGCAGATCAACAGCCGGGAGGCTTCGTAGGTTTCGTCCTGGGCGGCTATCGTAAAAGAGCCGTCGGCTAAGCGCCCTTTGATTTCAGCTTCGGCGGCAACGATCGTCACGCCGTGTTCGGTCAGTTTCATCCGGATGCCGGCGGTCAGTTTTTTAACGACTTTATTTTTCCGGGCGATGATTTTGCCTAAATCGAACGAAGCGTTATCGGCTTTGACGGCATATTTCGGGGCTTGGCGAATATGGTCGTACATCTTGGCGGAATACAGCAAGGTCTTGGTCGGTACGCAACCTTCGTTCAGACAGACGCCGCCTAATGCGTTTTTTTCGAAGAGAAGGGTGGATAAACCGCCCTGGGCTGCCCGTTCGGCAGCCGTATAACCGGCAGGGCCTCCGCCGATTATGGCTACATCGTATTTCATACTATCAGATTTATTTGAGTTTGATATTCGGATTGATCTTTCGCAGTTGTTTGATAAAGTCGGCCTGGTTGCGCGGAGAAATCAGCATCCATACTTTGCCGTGGCTCCAGATCATCAGCCGGTCGAGCGAAAGGGCGTAGCTGGATACCGGCATAACGCTCGATTCGATGGCTTCGATCTCGGCAACGCGTATCTTTTTTTCGGGGAAAATGCTGCAATGGGCTATCAACAAACCGTCGGCGGTAAGGCGGTAATAGGTATTAAAAAAGACATGCAAAGTCAACAGGGAGACGGCAAGCATGCCGGCCATCGCCGGGATACTCGGCCCGAGAAATACTTTTATACACCCTGCTATCATCAATAGAATCAGCAAATGATACCACCAGCCTACTTTCGATTTATATTCTCTGTCCATCTTTTCAATTTTGGCGCAAGTTAGCGAAAAGATTTTGCCCGGAAAAGAAAATACGCTGTCACTTCGCAGCAACAGCGTATCCACTTAAACCGGTTAATACAAATCAAAAGATTGTAAGTCGCCTTTTAGTTTATTTCTTCCAAAACGGTATACGATTGGAGGTTGTTATTCGGATCGTATTGTTCCGTGCGCACGACGCCTACATTCGGAGCATACCATTCGTATCCGTATCCCGTAATTCTTCCTTCGGGGGAATTTACATCCAAATTATAGCGTACCTTGGCGCAATCGAAGGTACCGGCCGGGGTCGTCACTTTTTCGGAGGTTTCGTAAACCCGGTCGTAAATA
>DBFJSK010000062.1:0-7983 GCA_048403675.1 Tannerellaceae bacterium
ATAATTGTTTTGTATACAGAGTGTAATGTTTTTGAATGAAATGATTTTTAGGGTAAGAAAATGTCTGTTTTAAACGTTCGTTTTTTTTAGTCGGCGTAAAATTACATCATTCCTGCGAACCAACAAATCTTTTATCTCAAAAACATCTTCTTATCTTCTTTTCAGCCAAACAGATGGCTCCGATAGAGACAGATAGGATCCTATACGACGTGAAGGGCTTTTCGCGGCTAAAAAATGACGAGATAAAACGAACGTTTTTTCTAGTCATTCCCCCCGTGGGAAGCAATCGGTTTTGAGGCGGGTAAAGGATAGGCGCAAGCTACCGGCAGATATGGCCGCATCCTTCTCGTTCAGACCGATCATCGAGCACTTTCTCTTTGAAAGCTACTTAGTGTTTATACCTTCCTTTCCGGGCCAGGGGCCGTTCCCCCCACGGAAACGGATTTGAAAACGAATTAAAAAATAGAAAATATAAACCGGCTTGCCGTCGGCCCGCTTAGGAGCCACACGCAGCTTTTACCCAGTCCCTTATGTTCGATACCTCTTTTTTATTATTTTACGGCCTGATTCTGGTAGCCTTCCTGCTTTCGGTACTGCTTTCCTGGCTGATCCTACCCCGCATCTTGGTCGTCGCTTTCCGCAAGCGGCTGTTCGATTTGCCCGATGCGCGGAAGATTCATACCGCCGCCATTCCGCGGCTGGGCGGTTTATCGTTTGTGCCCACCATCTTTTTTACACTTGCTTTTACCTTAGGCCTTCGCTATCTGTGGGGCTATCCCATCGCTACCCCTGTGGCAGGCTATATCATTCCGGAATTTTGTTTTCTGGTATGCGGGCTGACCCTCTTATACCTTTCCGGTATCAAGGACGACCTGGTAGGCCTCCGGTACCGCAGTAAATTTCTCGTCCAGGCCATAGCGGCCCTCTTTTTCCCCCTCTCCGGCTTATGGATCAACAACCTGTACGGTCTTTTCGGCATCTATGCGCTTTCCCCCTGGCTGGGCATTCCGTTCACCCTTTTCATTGTGGTCTTTCTCACGAATGCCATCAACCTGATCGACGGCATCGATGGTCTGGCTTCGGGACTTAGCAGTGTGGCCCTGGCCGTATTGGGAGCACATTTCCTGTATGCCGGGCTTTGGCTGTACGCCACCTTGGCCTTCTCTACGTTGGGCGTATTGCTTCCGTTTTTCTATTACAATGTGTTCGGGCAGGCCGAGCGGTGTAAAAAGATTTTTATGGGGGATACGGGCAGTCTCACCCTGGGGTATATTTTGTCGTTCCTGGCCATCCGCTATTCGGCTTACAATCCCGAGCTTGCTCCTTTCGCCGATAAAGCCATCGTGGTTGCTTTCGCTACGCTGATCGTGCCTGTTTTCGATGTAATCCGGGTCATCATGGTGCGCCTCCGCACCCGCCAGCCGCTTTTTTCTCCCGATAAAAACCATATTCACCACAAATTTCTGGCGATGGGTTGCTCGCCGCGCCGGGCTATGCTTTCCATCGTGCTGATGGCCTGTCTATTCAGCGGGATCACCATCTTGCTGGCTCCCTATATCGACGCTACCCTTTTGCTGGCGGCCGACATTGCGCTCTGGATCGGCCTGAACCTCTGGTTCGACCGCATCAGGGATCGGAAAAAGAAAAGGGATGCACAAGCCGGCAAGCGGCCGGATACGGACATGCCTGACGACTGTTCCGACTCGATATAAAGAGTAACCAGAGGGTAGGGTGCTCCCCCCCCTCGCCGGAAGAATTACGCGGGATTCGGTTTTTAGCTGCCGCCCGGTAGCCTATTACGCCTGGCCCGTTTCTGCTTGCCGTCGGGCCGGCCCCAGCGTAAGCCGATTGAAGCGTCGCCAGAGCAGGTATCCCAGTACCGAGAGGCTGACGGGAAACCCCGACCAGATACCCGGCGCACCCCAGTCGAACACGAAGCCGCCCAGGTAACCGATCGGCAGCGCCAGTCCGAAATGGCAGACAAAGGCCATCCATGCCATGTATTTTACATCGGAAATGCCCCGGAGCGCGTTCGCAAAAAGAATCTGCAACCCGTCGCCGGCCTGATACAATACGACCGACCAGGCAAGTGTGGCCACCATCTCCACCACGCTAGTTTCGGGTGTAAACAAATAGCCCATCCGGGTGCGGAAAATCAGAATCATCGCTACGAAAAATACCATCATGCCCAGAATCAGGTGCAAGCCGGCAAAGGAAGTGCGGCGTACACCGATCCAGTCATGCTTGCCTTTGAAGGCGCTCACGCGGATCGTCACAGCTGCCGCAATCCCGTAATACACCATAAAGCCGAGCGTAGTAATCACCCCCAGCACCTGGTGGGCCGCCAGGGCCGTGGCTCCGATCCATCCCATCATCACTACGCTCAGGCTGAACGAGCCTGTTTCCACTCCCATTTGCAAACCTACCGGAAGCCCCATCCGGAGCAGTTCTTTCAGACTTTTCCGGTTGACGCGCCCCGCGCTGAATCCCTCCCGGTAGGTGCGGTAACGCCGCCCCCGGGCAAACAGCAACGAGAAAGCCAGGAAGGTGAGGATGCGGCTGCAGAGCGTGGAGATGCCGGCCCCCGTCAGGCCCATTTCGGGAAAACCGCCGTGGCCGTAAATCAGGAAGTAATTGCCGATGATATTCGCTATATTGGCGCTGAGCATGATTATCATCGGGGTGACGGTATCGGTGGTGCCGTCGCTGAATTGTTTGAACGAATTGAACAGCATGGCGAACACTACCGAAAATAATTGCAGGATATAGTAGGGGATGATGTAGGGCATCAGTTCTTCCGGCTGACCCATTTGGCGGATATTCAGCAGCAGAACGAGCATGCACGAACTCAGCAAGATGCCGACCAGTAAATTGATACATAAACTGTTGCGAAGTAGTTCGCCGATCCGGCCGTAGGCTTTCGACGCAAACAACCCACCGATAAGGGGAGTAAGCCCGTAGGAAAAGCCCATGCCGAAGATGAAGGCCAGGTTGAAAAAGTTATTCACGAAGGAGGCGGCCGCCAGTTCGGGCGCGCTGTGATGGCCTACCATGATGTTGTCGGCGAATCCGACAATGATAATGCCCAACTGGCCTAACATAATGGGGACGCCCAGCCGAACGAGGTTGCGGTAGTGGGAGCGATAAGTAGCGTATGACATGATAGGAATAGGAGGTAAGGTGAGTGGGGTGGAAAGCGCTTGGCCATGCTACGAAAAACTGTCCGGAAAAAGGGCTGTTTCCTGCCGGCGTAAACCGATGGGCCTGTGTGCTTTTTCCGGACAGTGAAGGGATGGCGATTTAACTTTCCTTTTCTTCGTTTCGGAAAGCAAGCTTGCGGGTTTAGCGGAAAGTGGCCTGTAAGCTTAGTTTTCGTCTACGATCTCGGCCGATTCGATCACGATATTTTCCGTCGGCCGGTCTTGTTTATTCGTTTTCGCCGCCTGGATGGCATCGACCACGTCGAGTCCTTCCACCACTTCTCCGTACACGGTGTATTGGTTGTCGAGGAAGGGTACGCCGCCCAGGGTTTTATACGTTTCCCGAATTTCGGGCGAGAGGTGCGCTTCGTCTTTGCGTTCAGCCGCTTCCAGCTCGGTTTTGCCGATCAGCGTGTCGCGAAGTACGGCCAGCTCCGCTTTGTCGCCGCTGCGGTATAACTCCATGATCTTGGCTTTATTTTCGGTTTGCAACCGGTTGAAGATGGCTTGTTTGAGGTGGTTCTCCAACTGTTTTTCAAGTTGTCCCAGCTCCGCATCCGTATACGTTTTGCCGGTGACGATGTAGAACTGCGAGGCTGACGAAGCCCGCTCGGGATTTACTTCGTCGCCGGTACGGGCTGCGCAAAGCGCCCCTTTCTTATGAAAGCGGGTCGGGTAACGGAACTCGGCGGGGATGGTATACCCCAGGTCGCCGGCGCCTAGCTGTTTATTCATCGGGGCGTCTTTGGAGGTGACGTCGCCGCCTTGAATCATAAAGTCCTTAATCACGCGGTGGAAAAGCAGTCCGTTGTATTGGCCTTCTTTTACCAGACGCAGGAAGTTGTCGCGGTGCAGCGGGGTATCGTTGTATAATTTCAGCTTGATGTCGCCTTTCGAGGTATGCAGGATCACCTCTGTCTCTTTTTCTTGCGTTTCCATTCTATTTCTGTTTTTTATTTATCTACAATAGTCATTGACTTGATTTTGATGTTTTTTAAAGGCCTGTCCTCGCTGTTGGTGGGTACGAACTGAATCTTGTCCACTGCTTTCATTCCTTTCACTACTTCTCCGAATACGGTGTATTTTCCGTCCAGGTGCGGAGCGCCTCCCTCCAACATATAGGCTTCGCGTTGCTCGGGGGTGAAGGTGATTTGTTGCTCTTTCTCCATTTTGTCGAGTTCCATCGCCGTGTAGAATTTTCCGGTGACGATATAGAACTGGGTAGCCGAAGAGGCTTTTTCGGGATTTTCATCGTCCGAGGTGCGCGCTGCACATAGAACACCTTTCCGGTGAAAATGTTTCGGATAAACAAATTCAGCGGGGATGGTATAATCCAGGTCGCCGTCGCCCAGGTGGGTGTCGAGCGGCGCGTCTTTCGAATGGATGTCGCCCGCCTGGATCATGAATTGTTTGATGACGCGGTGGAAAAGCAGCCCGTCGTAGCGTTTTTCGCGTACATTCTTAAGGAAATTGTCGCGGTGCAGCGGGGTGTCGTTATACAGTTTCACTTTGATCTTGCCCATGTCGGTATCGATCATCACCAGCGTTTCTTTTTCCTGTTCCTGGGCTTTCCCGGTGAAGGGGGCAGCCACGAAGAAACTTATCAACCACATCGTCAGTATCCGTTTCATATCCATTTTCTATTAAGTTTAAGCGAACAAATGTAAACATAAATTGCGATTTACAAAGCGCTATTTGTAGGTTGAAGCCGGATTTATTGGGTTTGGAAGCAAACTGAACGGTTTTGGGGTGGGCGGCGGCAGCGGCTTGGGGCAGGGGAGTGGCGGCTTGCTTTTTTACTTTGGTCGAAAGAACGCACCTCAGGCCGCACGGCGCGGCTTGGCCCGGGGGATAAAAAAACGCTCCGGCCCGAAAAAAATCTTCCGGGCGGGAGCGGGAATGTAGAGCTTTCCCCTCGTACGGGGGGAAGGCGAAGAGATCAGAATAATTTGGCAGGATACTCGCCGGCATCTACCAACGCCTGGATTTTATCGACTACGCCCTGACGGTCGGCGGCATAGGTTACGCCGAACCATTTGGAGGTCGTATCCAGTACTTTTACGCGGGCGGTGTTTTCAGTGATCAGCTTGTTTACCATCAGCGGAATGAAGTATTCGCTTTTTAGGTTTCCGCTGTTCGCTTTCAGGAAGTCTTTGAAAAATTCTTCCGAGTATTCGAAATAATCGGGGGTAAAGCCCCACATGTTCATGGAAACGGGTGTGTTTTCTTCCAGAACGACTTTGTTTCCGTTTTCATCGATGAATTGGATGTCGCCGTCGATGCGTTCGATAGCGGTGCGTTCTACTACGCCGGTCAGGAATCCGTCGGCGTTCGTTTCGCATACGCCGCGGGCTACCGAACCGCTTTCGCTCAGTGTATTGCCTACGCGGTAGCCTACCATGCAGTAGTCGTTTTTCTTGCCTTCCATTTCAGCCAGGGCTTTGCCGAGTACGGCGAAGCTGTCGCGACCGTAGAAGTCGTCGGCGTTGATTACGGCGAAGGGTTCGTGAATCACTTTCTTGCCCATCAGTACGGCGTGGTTCGTTCCCCAGGGTTTTTCGCGTCCTTCGGGGCAGGTGAAGCCTTCCGGCAGGTCGTTCAGATCTTGGAAAACTACTTCTACGGGGATGTGGTTCTCGTATTTGGAGATGATTTTTTCACGGAAGTCTTTTTCGAACGATTCGCGGATCACGAATACCAGTTTGCCGAATCCGCCGCGGATGGCATCGAAAATGGAGTAGTCCATAATGGTTTCTCCGTTGGGACCCAGCCCGTCGAGTTGTTTGAGGCCCCCATAACGGCTGCCCATGCCGGCGGCCAGTACGAATAATGTAGGTTTCATATACTTTGTCGTTTATTGGTGTTTTTCAATATTGCGAGCAAAGTTAATAAATCTTGACGGAATGCGTGCTTCTTGTCTGTTTTTTTACATTCCTAGCCTTTCTAAAGGCTCTCTTCCTTTTTATTTTCTTCGAGAAAGGGCCCGAAGCGCTTTGCTGCCTGATTTATGCTTATCTTTGCTTCGTTATAAGCGAAGATGGGCTGCATTCGGCATAATCAAGCAAGCTTGCTTCTGCCCTTATTTGCATTATCTTTGCCTTCATAAGCGAAGATAGGCTGCATTCGGCATAATCAAGCACGCTTGCTTCTGCTCTCATTTGCACTATCTTTGCCTCGGTTTTTAAGGCTAAAGCGATTACGAAAATGAAGAAGAAAAACATGTTCCCGCTACTGGCTGCCTCGTTGGTAGCGCTGGCGGGCTGCAATGCTCCGAAACAGGAGGTTGTTAAAGTAGCGGCTATCGATCCGGCTAATCTGGATACGACGGTAGCCCCCGGTACCGATTTTTATCAATATGCCTGCGGAGGGTGGATCGAGCGAAATCCGCTCAAACCCGAGTATTCCCGTTTTGCCACGTTCGACCAGGTGCGTGAGAAAAACCAGCAGCAACTGCGCGAATTGATCGAAGAATTGGGTACTACCCCTCAGCCGGAAGGCAGTATCGGATGGAAGATCGGCACCTTGTATAGCTTGGCGCTCGATAGTGCGAAACTCAATAGCGAGGGAATGGCGCCCGTAAAGAAGCGTCTGGAATCCATCCAGGCGTTAGGTACGAAAACCGAATTGTCCAAAATGGTAGCCACCTTGCAAAAGGAGGGTATCACGCCCTATTTCGCCCTGTTTGTGGATGCCGACGAAAAGAACAGCGCGATGAATATCGTGCAATTATACCAGGACGGCCTGGGTATGGGCGACCGCGATTATTACCTGCTCGACGATGAAGCCAGCCGGCAGATGCGGGAGGCCTATAAAACGTATATCCGGCAATTGTTTACCCTGGCCGGCAGCAGCCCCGAACAGGCGGAGGCAGCCGTCGAGGCTGTGATGAAAGTCGAGACAGGCATCGCCGGCATTTCCTTCGGCCGGGAAGAACTGCGCGATTCGCAGAAAAATTACAATAAATTATCACTCGCAGATTTCAAGGCTCAGAATGACGCCCTCGATTGGGACGCTTATTTTGAAACCCTGGGCTTGGGCAATTGCCGGGAACTCGATGCCAAACAACTGTCTTTCTATAAAGGGCTGGCCGACCTCTTGAAAGAAACCTCGGCCGACGAACAAAAAAATTATTTGGCTTTCCATCTGCTCAGCGCCGCCGCTCCCTATCTGAGCGACGATTTCGTGGAAGCCAATTTCGACTTTTACGGCAAAGTGATGTCGGGTAAACAAGAGCAACAACCCCGTTGGAAGCGGGCCGTCAATTCCGTCGACGCCTCTTTGGGCGAAGCGGTAGGCGAGATGTATGTGGCCAAATATTTCCCGGCCTCCTCGAAAGAAAAAATGCTTGCTTTGGTTCACAACCTGCAACAGGCGTTAGGCCAACGCATCGATAGTCTGGCATGGATGAGCGATACCACCAAACTCAAAGCGCACGAAAAACTAAATGCTTTCACCGTCAAAATCGGGTATCCCGACAAATGGCGCGACTATAGCGCACTGGAAATCAAAAACGATTCCTACCTTGAAAACGTGCTTCGGTCGAACCGCTTCGATATGGATTACCAATTGGCCGAAGCCGGCCAGCCGGTCGATAAAACCCGTTGGCACATGAATCCGCAGACGGTCAACGCCTACTATAATCCCACCACCAACGAAATTTGTTTTCCGGCCGCTATCCTCCAGCCTCCTTTCTTCAATCCCGATGCCGACGATGCCGTGAATTACGGTGCGATAGGTGTAGTGATCGGACACGAGATGACGCACGGCTTCGACGACCAAGGCC
>DBFJSK010000063.1:0-2601 GCA_048403675.1 Tannerellaceae bacterium
ATAAGAAACAGGCCCGGTAGACAAATTACCGGCATCGTGCCCCCGATTACGGATTTTACCCGATACGCCTTGTTCGCATACGGCTGCATTTTCAACCTGGAAAACGCCGATTCCCAGGACTGGCATTCGGATGCCGTTATTCCATATACAATATTCCATCATCTGATAAATTTTAATTAGGTGCTTAGGAGGCGTCCCCCTCGCTTTTTTCTTTCTTCGGCAAAGGTAGCGGGTAAGAAGACACCGCCTTGTACCCGGATTACTGACATCTTAACCCGGATTACAGAAGTTGAATCGATGAAAAAATAGGATGACCCGCCGCCCGGCTGGGACTCTTTTCGGGAATCCGGCTATCCGGAAACGGCCGGATGACGACCGGATAACGACCGGATCGTACCCGTATTACGGATAGTATAACCTTAATTACAGATTTGGCGTCTTCACCGCCGTACGTATACATATTAATTTATACCTTTGCTCACATTCAAACAGTTACGACTATGGATAAAATCGTGAATTTGGATACGGTCGATCAGTATACTAATTTGTACGGACTCGAAGCTTTGCACCCGCTGGTAAGTATCGTCGATCTGACGAAAGCCACTAAGATCGTCAATCATATTCGGATGAGTTACGGTGTCTATGCTCTCTTCCTGAAAGAGGCCAAGAGTTGCGATATTTTATACGGCCGGAAACAATATGATTACCAGGAAGGAACGATTGTGTGTTTTGCGCCGGGGCAGACGGCCGGCGTGGATATGGCGCAAGACGAGGTACGTCCGCCGGTATACGGACTCCTTTTTCACCCCGACCTGATTCGCGGCACATCGCTGGGCAAACAAATAAAAAATTATACCTTTTTTTCCTATGCCGTCAATGAAGCCCTTCATCTGTCGGACGAGGAAAAGACGATCGTAACCGATTGTCTGGAAAAGATCGACAGAGAACTACGTAATCCGCTTGATAAGCATAGCAGGACGTTGATTACCATGACGATTGAATTATTGCTTAATTATTGTATGCGCTTTTACGAGCGGCAATTCCTCACGCGCGAGGGGGCGGATAAGGATGCCTTGATGCGGTTCGAGGAGCTTTTGGACGACTATTTCCTCGGCAAGCAGCCCCAAGAGAACGGGTTGCCCTCGGTGAAATATTTTGCCGATAAAATATGCCTTTCTCCCAATTACTTCGGAGATATGGTCAAAAAAACGACCGGTAAAACGCCTCAGGAACATATTCAGGAAAAGGTGATTGCCCTTACGAAAGAGCATATGGCGGAAACGGATGCCACGGTAAGCCAGGTAGCTTATCGGCTGGGATTTCAATACCCGCAGCACCTTTGCCGGCTGTTTAAGAAACGGGTGGGATGTACGCCCAACGAATACCGTCAACGACAAAACTAAGAAAAACGAAATGTATATGCATACGATAGATGAATTCGTGAAAATTGATACGATCGACCGGTATAATGAGCTGTATGGGTTGGAAACGCTCCATCCGCTGGTCGGCCTGGTGGATCTGACGAAAGCCACCCGGATACCTAACCATATTCGTCTCGATATGGGTGTGTATGCGCTGTTCTTGAAACAAACCCGGTGTGGCGACCTGAAATATGGAAAAAAACAGTATGATTACCAGGAGGGTACGATTGTCAGTTTTGCCCCTGGCCAGCAGATCGGCATCGAGCTTAAAGAGGGAGCTAAGCCTTCTTCCGAAGGAATTGTTTTTCATCCCGATTTAATACGGGGTACTTCGCTCGAACAACGCATCAAACAATATACTTTTTTCTCGTACGAAGTAAGCGAAGCGCTGCATGTGTCGGAAGAAGAAAAACAAATCCTCAGGGATTGTTTTTACAAAATCGGTCTGGAGCTGGAACATGCTATCGATAGGCATAGCAAAACGTTGATTGCCAAAAATATCGAGTTGGTGCTGGATTATTGCTTGCGTTTCTACGAACGTCAGTTCCATACCCGCAGCCGGGTAAATAAAGATGTGCTGGTGCAATTCGAAAACGGATTGGATGTCTACTTTTCAGGCGAAAATGCGCTGCGCAACGGGTATCCGACGGTGAAATATTTTGCCGACAAGGCTTGTCTATCGCCTAATTATTTCGGCGATTTGATAAAAAAAGAGACGGGGAAAAGTCCCCAGCAATATATCCTGGCCAAGTTGATCGAACTGGCTAAAGATCGTATCCTTTATACCGATCAGCCGGTTTCCCGGATTGCGTACGGACTCGGTTTCCAATATACGCAGCATTTTTCCCGTTTGTTTAAAAAGAACGTGGGTTGTTCGCCCCACGCGTATCGCTTACAACACACTAGGTAGGTGAGGCAGGAAGCCGCTTCGCAGGCTTTTTTGCCTGAAAACAGGTGATCTTATGAAAGAAAAAACAGTAACTATGCAGACGGTGCATCAATGCAACTGTTGTTGCGGGCATCAAACGCTTCATCCGTTGGTCAGTGTGCTCGACTTGGCGAAGGGAAATTGGGAAAAGCATCCTGTCCGGTTTGATTTTTATACGGTTCTTGTGATAGAGAGCGGGACGAACGATTTTGTATACGGACGTCAGTATTACGATTATTCGAATGCTTCTTT
>DBFJSK010000064.1:0-3872 GCA_048403675.1 Tannerellaceae bacterium
AAATGAAAAAAATTGTCATTGCTGTAGATGGCCACTCGTCGAGCGGCAAAAGCACCATGGCCAAAGATCTGGCCCATGAAATCGGATACACCTATATTGATAGCGGAGCCATGTACCGCGCTGTCACCCTCTATTGTTTGCAAAAAGGCTATTTCGAAGGCGATACCATCCGGGAAGATTTACTCCGGGCGGCCTTGAAAGATATTCATATCTCTTTCCGCATGAATCCGGCCACAGGACGGCCGGATACCTATCTGAACGGCGAAAATGTGGAAAAGGAAATCCGGACGATGGCTGTAGCCGACCGCGTCAGTCCCATAGCGGCTTTGGGGTTCGTACGGGAAGAACTGGTCGCTAAACAGCAGGCCTTGGGAAAAGAAAAAGGAGTGATTATGGACGGTCGCGATATTGGTACCGCCGTATTTCCTGACGCCGAATTGAAGATCTTCGTTACAGCTTCTCCGCAGGTGCGCGCCCGGCGCCGTGTAGATGAACTGGCAGCCAATGGTCAAACCGTTTCGTATGAAGAGGTACTCGAAAATATCCGCAAACGCGACTATCTCGACTCGACCCGGGCCGTTAGTCCGCTTCGCCAGGCGCCCAACGCCCTGGTATTGGATAATTCGGAGATGAGTGTGGACGAACAAAAGGAATGGTTGCTTGTTCAATATCACAAAGCGCTAGGCGAATAACCGGCGTAAGGAAAGGCATAACCGGCGCAGAAGAGGCAATAAGCGGCGCGTAAGGAAGCGCATCGCCGGTGCAAAAGAGACGGTAACCGCGCTAAGGCATGGATACACCGTATCGGAAGGGAATCCGAAAATCCCGAGATCCGGCACTTTCGCTCTCTGACGATAAAGCCGCCCCCCTTCGTTGGATTCGAATGCTAAACAGCTAAAAAATATATGATAGAAGTAGAGATCGATAAAGATTCGGGTTTTTGTTTCGGTGTGGTGACGGCCATCGAAAGTGCGGAACGGGAATTGCGCAATACCGATACCTTGTATTGCCTGGGCGATATAGTACACAACAGCCTGGAGGTGGAACGGCTGCGCGCAATGGGCCTTCAAACGATCGAACATACGGAATTCGGCCGGCTGAAGGGGTGCAAAGTATTGCTCCGGGCGCATGGCGAGCCTCCCTCTACCTACCAGACCGCCCGGCAGAACGAGATCACGATCGTGGACGCTACCTGCCCGGTGGTGCTGCGTTTGCAGCGTAAGATTCATAAATGTTATCAGGAAACCCGGGCGAACCGCACTCAATTGGTGATTTACGGCAAGCAGGGACATGCCGAAGTCAACGGCCTGGTGGGGCAGACGGAAGGTACGGCGATCGTTATCGAAAAAAAGGAAGATCTCGACCGCCTCGATTTCACCCGTGACATCAGCCTCTTTTCCCAAACCACCAAATCGCTCGACGGTTTCCGGGAAATTGTAGAAGAAATCCGTCGCCGCATCGCGCCCGGCGTGCAATTCGATTACCACGATACCATTTGCCGGCAGGTAGCCAACCGGTTGCCTCACATCAAGGCTTTTGCCTCCAGCCACGACTGGATCTACTTTGTGGCCGGTAAAAAAAGTTCGAACGGGAAAATACTTTTCGAAGAATGCCGCAAAGCCAACCCCAATTCCCTGTTTATTTCTGAAGCCGGCGAAATCACTTCGCCGTTGCCCGAAGGCGTTCGCCGGGTGGGCGTTTGCGGCGCCACCTCCACGCCGAAATGGCAAATGGAAGAAGTAGCCGCCCGGGTACGGGAATTGAATGCAGGGCGCTGATAAAAGGATGCCGATTCTCGGAAGTTTCTTTTGAAAAGACAGGATATTCCCAAATAATTATTACTTTTGCCGTTGAACTTTAAAATCAAGGCGCTATGTCCACAGTCAAGTGTATAGGTATATTGACATCCGGGGGAGATGCTCCGGGCATGAACGCCGCCATTCGTGCGGTGACCCGTTCGGCTATTTACAACGGGATGAAAGTAAAAGGAATTTACCGGGGCTATAAAGGGTTGATTACCGACGAAATTCAGGAATTCAGAACTCAAAACGTAAGTAATATTATCCAGCGCGGAGGTACGATCCTGAAAACCGCCCGCTCGGCGGAGTTTAAAACTCCCGAAGGACGTCAATTGGCTTACGACCGGCTGATGGAACACGGCATCGAGGCTCTTATCACTATCGGCGGCGACGGAACCCTGACGGGCGCCCGTATTTTCGCCCAGGAATTCAACTACCCGATTATCGGTCTGCCCGGTACCATCGACAACGACTTATACGGTACCGACGTGACGATCGGTTACGATACTGCCCTGAACACCATCATGGAATGTGTGGATAAGATCCGCGATACCGCCACCTCGCACGACCGTTTATTCTTTATCGAAGTAATGGGACGCGACGCCGGTTTTCTGGCCCTGAACGGAGCCATCGCTTCCGGAGCCGAGGCGGCCATCATCCCCGAAATATCGCTCGAAAAAGACCAACTGGCCGAAATGATCGAGAACGGCTTCCGCAAATCGAAAAACAGTAGTATCGTACTGGTAGCCGAAAGCGAAGTAACCGGCGGCGCTATGGGCGTAGCCGAACGTGTCAAGAAAGAATATCCGCAATTCGACGTACGCGTGTCCATTCTGGGCCATTTGCAACGCGGCGGATCGCCCACGGCGCAAGACCGTATTCTGGCTACCCGGATGGGCGTCTCTGCGATCGAGGCTATCCTCGACGATCAGCGTAATGTGATGATCGGGCTTCAAAACGATCAGATCGTCTACGTACCTTTCTCGAAAGCGATCAAGAATGATAAGCCGATAAATCGTGATCTATTGAATACGCTCCGCGTTTCATCTATTTAATAGGGGTCAAATTCTTTATTTGATAAATGTGAAAGAAGCCGTCTTCCTTTTGAAAAGGGAGGGCGGCTTTCTTTATAGTCTGCCACTTTCCCCCGCGCTTGCCGAAGATGACTTGCCGAAGATAAATAGGAGAGAGGTTGCCCTAAAAAACCCCTTGTTTTTATCCGAACTCTGTTCGAAAAGATAAAAACAAGGGGAATAAAAATGAGGTTTATCGGTTATTTTCCTTCTTTCAATTCATTCAGGAAAAGATCGATCATCCGTTTGGCAGCCACGAAAGAACTGATTTCGTTCTTCAATACCTGCCGCTCCGTCTGTCCGATCATCTGTTCTACAGCCGGATGATGATAGAACGTATCCCGCAACGTATCGTTGATACTTTCATACATCCAATACTTCGCCTGCTCGTTCCGCTTATATTCGAAATACCCGTTCTTGCGGGTAAACGCCATATATTCGTCCACCATATCCCAGATCTCTTTCACCCCCAGGTTATAATAGCCCGAATAAGTCAGCACCTTCGGGAACCAGCCCGAATCCGCAGGCGGAAACAAATGCAGCGCATTGCGGAACTGAGCCGCCGCCAGTTTAGCCTTCTCCACATTATCCCCGTCGGCCTTATTGATGATAATCCCGTCGGCCATCTCCATGATACCCCGTTTGATTCCTTGCAGCTCATCGCCCGTACCGGCCAATTGAATCAGCAAGAAAAAATCCACCATCGAATGCACCGCCGTCTCGCTCTGCCCGACGCCCACTGTCTCCACGAACACCGTATCGAAACCGGCCGCCTCGCACAACACGATCGTTTCCCGCGTCTTACGAGCCACGCCGCCCAGCGAACCCGCCGAAGGCGAAGGCCGGATAAACGCATTCTTCTCGCGCGACAACGCCTCCATCCGCGTTTTATCCCCCAGGATACTGCCCTTCGAACGCTCGCTGCTCGGATCGATTGCCAACACCGCCAGCTTGCGCCCCTGGTTAATCAGATGCATGCCGAATACGTCGATCGACGTAC
>DBFJSK010000065.1:0-7770 GCA_048403675.1 Tannerellaceae bacterium
TTGCTTTGCGCTTATTTTCGGGATCATATACGTTATTTTAAATTGTTTTTGTATCTTCGTTCCGTCTTTTCACTTCGAAAAGACAACGCAAATATATACACATATTGAAAATATACAAAATAAAAACCAACAAATATTTTCACAATGAAAACTCTTATCTCTAAGGTGGATATGCTGGATCGCATAAAGATTTGTCAGAATCTGAAAACAGATGCGGAGCTGGCCCGTTTTCTGGGGATTTCACCGGCTACCCTGTCCAACTGGAAAAGCCGGGATAGCCTGGATTACGACCTGGTGTTTTCAAAATGTGAACAAATCAACCTGGATTGGTTGCTGACCGGCCGCGGGGAGATGGCGAAAACGGCCGATTCGGCCTTGCCGGGCATACAGCTTATTCACCATCCCAAAGTACCCGAAAAAACGTATGAGCAGCAGGCTGTGCGTTTATACGACGTCAGTGCGGCGGCGAACTTGAAAACATTGTTTGCCAATAAGGAGCAGAATATTCTGGGAGAGATCCAGATTCCCAATATCCCCAAATGCGACGGGGCGGTGTATGTAAACGGCGACAGCATGTATCCGTTGTTGAAATCGGGCGACATCATCGCTTATAAGGAAATACACAGTTTCGACCATATTATTTACGGCGAGATGTATTTGATTTCGTTCGATCTGGACGGCGACGAATACCTGACGGTGAAATATGTGAACAGTTCGGAAAAGGAGCAGGCAATCAAGCTGGTTAGTTATAATCCGCATCATAATCCGATGGATGTGCCGATTGCGTGTATTAATGCGATGGGACTTATCAAATTCAGCATCCGGAAAAATACGATGATCTGAGCGAGGCGGGGCGGCATGGGCCGGATTGCACCGGCAAGAAAATTGAAAATAATACAATAAGTACGAGGCGAGAAACAGACCCGGCACGCATTTCGTATCTTATTAACAAACAATGATTTATAACCGAACGCGCATAAAAATCCAGACGCATGCTTATGAAATGCGAAATGGATGCCGATGAAATTCCGATTCCACTGGCATCCATTTTGTATTTCACTGGCATGTATTTTTCAGCCTGAAAAAAAATGACAAGAAGGGGAGCGCCTTTCCCACTAAAAACTCCCCCCGTTTTTCTCAATAAACGAAATCTTTCCGGCGTATAAAAGCCACCGTCCGGTGAATCTCGGTATACATAATAATGTCTTCTTCGATAAAGGGCACTTCTTTGCGGTAATCTTTCAGAAATTTTTCCAGCAGCACAGAAGTACGGGCCGGACGCCGAAATTCGATGCCTTGGGCCGCATTCATCAGCTCGATGGCCAGGATATGGTCGAGGTTGTCCATGATCTTGAACAATTTGGTTGCCGCATTCGCCCCCATGCTGACATGATCTTCCTGGCCGTTGCTCGATACGATCGAATCGCTGCTGGCGGCATAACAATACATTTTATTCTGGCTCACCATGCTGGCCGCGGCATACTGAGGGATCATAAAGCCGGAGTTGAGCCCCGGATTGGCCACCAGAAATTCGGGCAACCCCCGGAGACCCATAATCAGTTGGGCTACCCGGCGCTCGGAGATATTGCCGAGTTCGGCCAGAGCGATGGCCAGGAAATCGAAGGAGATGGCCAGCGGTTGACCGTGGAAATTACCGCCGGAAATAATCCGGTCTTCGTCGGGGAAGATGGTGGGATTGTCGGTTACCGAATTAATTTCCGTCAGCAAGACGCCCGATACGTAGCGGATGGCGTCTTTGGTAGCTCCGTGTACCTGGGGAATGCAGCGGAAAGAATAGGGGTCTTGCACATGCGATTTGGGGCGGGCGATCAGCTCGCTCCCTTCGAGCAGCCGGCGGAACGCGGCACCGGTTTCGATTTGGCCGGGATGGGGACGCATTTGTTGGATGCAATCCATAAACGGATCGATGCGTCCGTCGAAAGCTTCCAACGAGAGGGCGGCGATCAGGTCGGCCTTGCGCGAAACGGCAAAGGCGCGCATCAAGGCGAATACGCCGTTGGCGCTCATAAATTGCGTGCCGTTCAAGAGGGCCAGCCCTTCCTTGCTTTTGAGCTTCACCGGTTTCCAGGCGAATTCGTCCAATACGCCGATGGCTTCCCGTTTTTTTCCTTTATAATAGACGTCGCCTACGCCGATCAGGGGAAGGAAGAGATTGGCTAGCGGGGCCAGGTCGCCGGAAGCGCCGAGCGAGCCGCGATCGTAGACGATGGGCAGGACGTCGTTGTTGAAGAAATCGAGAATGCGCTGCACAGTGATGACTTGCACGCCGCTATGGCCCAGGGAAAGAGCATGGGCCTTGAGCAGCATCATGAGCCGGACGATGACCGGGCTTACCTCGTCGCCTACGCTACAGGCATGGCTTTTGACGAGGTTTTCCTGTAGCGTGCTCAGTTCGTCGGGCGAGATATTTTTATTGCAAAGGGAGCCGAAACCGGTGGTGATGCCGTATAAGGGGCCTTCCTGTTGTTCGATCTTCCGGTCGAGGTAGTCGCGGCAGCGCTGGATGCGTTGGCGTACGTCGGCCGAGAGTTCCAACTTCATATTTTGGGTGAGGATGCGCTCGATCGCTTCGAAGGTGAGCGGCTCGGCTCCTACATAATAAACGTTGCTCATATCATAAGATTGTTTTTACCCATTCCAGCAATTCTTTTTCCATCTGCAGCGCGTATTTTTCCCATTGATCGGCGCTGCGGCGCATTTGGTTGACAAAGGCTTCGTCGCGGATCGACAGGAGGTTGATGCGCACGTTCAAAAGGGCGCTCAGTACGCAGGTGCGGGCGTTCATCATGGCTACGGTGGCGTCGGTTACGGCATTGCGGTTGCCTTTCATGGCTACCTCTTTGATGATTTCCATTTTGGCGCACATTTTTTGGGCCACGGCCATCGGGATTTCGGCCGCTTGGCGGGTGGCTTCCTGAATGACGTCGGTACGCCGGGATTTTTCTTCTTCGGTTTCTTTGGGCAGTTTGAAGGCGTCGAATACACGGTCGTAGGCCTGGCTGTCGCGATCCATGCTGTCGAGCATAAATTCGCGGGCGCCGGAAGTTCGGACGGCGATCTGGCGCATTTCGTCGGCTACTTCGGCGTATTTCTTCTTGCCCAGGGTCAGGTTGGCTACCATTTCGGCCAGGGCGAGTGCGATGGCGCCGTTCAGGGCGGCTATACTTCCTCCGCCGGGAACGGGGGCCGAACCGGCTGTTTCGGCTAAAAAGTCTTTCAATGTCAAGTCTGCTAACATGGTATTTTCAGTTATAAATGAGTATAATTCGGTTTTTATTTCTCGTTTGTTGTTTTTCCTCCGGCTTTTTACGAAGGCTTCAGATCAGATAGACGCGGCCGTCTTTTACGACCGTATCCACCAGGTTCATCCCGATATGGTAAGGCAGGAATTTATACGAGGGATATTGCAGGAGCACCATATCGGCCCGTTTACCTACGTCGATACTTCCGATTTCCCGCGCCCGCCCCACCGCGGCCGCGCCATTGAGGGTAAGCGCCGTAACGGCCTCTTCGGGCGAAAGTTTCATCTGAATGCAGGCCAGGGCGAACAGCAAGGGGATGGAAGCGGAAAAACAACTTCCCGGATTCAGATCGGAAGCCAGTGCTACCGCGCATCCGGCATCGATCATTTCGCGGCCCCGGGCATACGGTTCGTTCAAGGAAAAAGCGGTAAGAGGCAGCAGCGTGGCTATCACGCCGCTCCGGGCCAGCCGCCGGATTCCCTGGTCGGATACATGCAGCAGGTGGTCGGCACTGACGGCTTTCAACCGGGCGGCAAGCTCGGCGGCGCCGAAAGGCACAATCTCGTCGGCATGGAGTTTGAGTTTGAAGCGCAGATGACGGGCGGCGCGAAGCAAGCGTTCGCTTTGTTCGAGGGAGAAGACGCCTTCTTCGCAAAACACGTCGCAAAACGTCACCGTGCCTTCTTGCCTTACCGTGGGTAATCCTTCTTCAATCAGGAAATCGACATAAGCGTCGGTGCGCCCGGCGAACTCGGGAGGCACGGCATGCGCGCCCAGGTAGGTAGACACGACGTCGATGGGATGGTCGTTATCTAGTTCCGCCATGACGCGGAGCTGGATGAGTTCGGTTTCCACATCAAGCCCGTAGCCGCTTTTGCCTTCTACGGTGGTCACCCCCATATTGAACATCTCGTCGAGCCGGTCGTAACTTTGGTTTTTGAGTTCGTAGAAGCTACTTTCACGGGTGGCTTTCATCGTGTTCACGATACCGCCGCCGCGGGCCATAATCGACATATAGCTTTCGCCGGCCAGACGCCACGAGAATTCTTCTTCCCGGTAGCCGCCGAATACGAAATGGGTATGGCTATCGACAAAGCCGGGCAACAGGCATTTTCCGCTGCCGCTGATTTCCAGGTAATCGGATGGGTTCAGTTGGCGCAGCACCTCTTGTGTTTTTCCCACATGGGTAATGCGGCCGTTCGACATGGCAACGGCGCCGTTTTCTATGATTCCCAGCTCGGACATTTCTTTTCCGCGTTTGGCGGCGAAGCCCGAACAGGTTACTAATTGGGTAATATCTCGTATAATGATTTTGCGGGCTTCCATCGGCTATTCCATTATGCGGGCTTCCAAGACCTGGTTTATCGAGAAGTTTTCCAGCCCTAAATAATAAGAAGCCGTATCGATGAGGGCTTCCATCGGCACCAGGCCGATGATTTCGCTCCCCACTACGGGCACACCGTAGCGACGGGCTTCGATACGTACCAATTCGAAGGCGCGGTAAAGAGCCGTACGGGTGTAATCGGTCATATTGATCGATACTTGTACGATGCCTCTTTCTTTGAGTTCTACGCCCATTGCTTTGCAGAACCGCAGGCCGCCGCCGATAAAGCGGATTTTCTTCGCAATGTCCGAGGCTATTTGCAGGTTGCCGGTTCCCAAATTGACATTATAGGCTACCAAAGGCATGCGGGCGCCGACAGCCACGGCGCCGGCGGTAGGATGGGGAGTGATCGGCCCGTAATCGGGTTGCCACTGGGGTTGTTTCATTTTTTCGGCCATGCCTTCGAATTCTCCTTTGCGGATAGCCGCCAGGTTTTCCCGGTGTGGCGCGGAGGCCGATTTCTCGTACAGGAAGACGGGTACGCCGTAACGGGAGGCGACGGCCTCGCCTACTTCGCGCGACAGGGCGACGGCTTCTTCCATCGTGCAGCCCCGGATAGGAATAAAGGGGACGACATCTACGGCGCCCATGCGGGGATGTTGGCCGGTATGGCGGGTAAGGTCGATCTGTTCGACGGCTTGCCCGATGGCTTCCAATACGGCGTCTCTCAAGGCTTCGGGTTGTCCCACAACGGTTACAACCAGACGGTTATGGTCTTCATCGTTGCTATAATCGAGTAGTTTCACACCGGGTTTGGCCCGGAAGGGAGCTACGATGCGTTCTATTTTTTCCAAGTCGCGCCCTTCGCTGAAATTGGGCACGCATTCCATGATTTTTGTCCAGGTACTCATATTTTACGGTTTAAAGAGGTGGTTACTACGGTACGTATCAAATCTTCATCGGGCAGGTAGGGTAAGGTAATGTGATAATCGGGATCATAGCTGCGGTTGAACGCGGCGCTGGTGGAGAGGGCGTTCGGGTTCCGGGCCCAACTGCGACGGGCTACCCCGCCCATCACGTCCCAAAGCATGGCCGAACGGAGAATTTCGTCCACCCGCCGGCTTCCGTCCAATACCATGCCGAAGCCGCCGTTGATGGCTTTGCCGATGCCTACGCCGCCGCCGTTATGCAGCGCTACCAGGCTCATGCCGCGGGCTGCGTTGCCGGCAAAGCATTGCACGGCCATATCGGCCATGACATTACTGCCGTCGTATATGTTGGAGGTTTCCCGGAAGGGGGAGTCGGTGCCGCTTACGTCGTGGTGGTCGCGGCCCAGCATGACGGGGCCGATTTCACCTTCGCGTACCATTTGGTTGAAGCGCAGGGCGATTTTGAGCCGCCCTTCGGCGTCTTGGTAGAGGATGCGGGCCTGGGTGCCGACGACGAGCCGGTTTTTCCCGGCGTCGCGTATCCAGTTATAATTGTCGCGGTCTTGGCCGCGGTGGTCGGGATCGATGCATGCCATGGCGGCCCGGTCGGTACGTAGCAGGTCGTCGGGCCGACCGCTCAGGCAGACCCACCGGAAAGGGCCGTATCCGTAATCGAAGAGTTCGGGCCCCATGATGTCTTCTACGTACGAAGGCCAGATGAAGCCGTCTTTTTCGTCGAGGCCATTGCGAGAGATGGCTTTTACGCCGGCGTCGTAAATGGCTTTCATAAAGGAATTGCCGTAGTCGAAGAAATAGGTGCCGCGATCCACGAGGCGGCGGATGACTTCGAAATGGCGGCGCAGCGAACGGTCTACTTCGCGGCGGAAGGCTTCGCGGTCGCGGCCCAGTAATTCGGTACGCTGTTCGAAGGTGATGCCTGCCGGGCAGTACCCGCCTTCGTAGACGGCATGGCAGGAGGTTTGATCGCTCAGCAGGTCGATCGGGAGCTGATGATGGTCGGCATATTCCAGCAAATCGACGATGTTGCCGTGGTAGGCTACCGAGATCGGCCGGCCGGCTTGCATTGCTTTGCCGGCCAGACAGAAGGCTTCTTTCACATCGCCGGTGACGTGTTGCACCCAGTCTTGCGAGCGGCGGGTTTCGATGCGGGAGGCATCGACCTCGGCAATGATACAGGCTGCGCCGGCGATAACGGCCGCTTTGGGTTGGGCGCCGCTCATCCCGCCTAGCCCGGAGGATACGAACAGGTGTCCGCGAAGATCCTGGTCGGGCGGGATATTGAGGATTTTTCGTCCGGCATTCAAAAGGGTATTGAAGGTGCCGTGCACAATGCCTTGGGGGCCGATATACATCCATCCGCCGGCCGTCATTTGTCCGTAGTTGGCCACGCCCATTTGCATGGCGACGTGCCAGTCTTTCTGGTTGTCGAACATGCCTACCATCAGGGCGTTGGTGATAATGACGCGGGGTGCGTCGGGACGGGACTTGAAAAGTCCCAGGGGATGGCCGGACTCGATGACCAGCGTTTGGTCGGCGGTGAGTTGTTCGAGGTATTGCTTGATGAGGCGGTATTGCATCCAGTTCTGGCAGACTTGCCCGGTTTCGCCGTAGGTGACGAGTTCGTAGGGGTAGAGGGCGATGTCGAAACAGAGGTTGTTGTCGATCATGACCTGAAAGGCTTTCCCTTCCAGGCAGTTGCCTTTATATTCGTCGATGGGTTTGGCTTTCAGGTCGCCCGCGGGGCGGTAGCGGTAGCCATAGATGCGTCCGCGGGTGAGCAGTTCGTCCATAAATTCGGGGGCCAACGCTTCGTGGAGTTCTGCGGGGATATAGCGGAGCGCGTTTTTTAAAGCTGTTTCTGTCTGGGCGGGGGTGAGGGAGTAGCCGCGGTCGGGAGCCCGGCGGATACCGGGAACGAAAAGGGGATAGTCCGGCAATCGGTTGCTGAGGTGTACTTCCATAATATTTCGATTTAGTGGGCAGCTTACAATCTGTAAGACGTTTACAGGAAGAAGCCGCCTACAAGGTAGAATTTTCCCCTTTTACAGCCAAGCCCCTGCGTATGTTTAGGAGCATAATGGTATAAATAAATAAAGCGCGGCCTACCTTTGTGCGAAAGGAGACCGCGCTTATTTTATTTACTTCAGGTACGGGTGCTTATTTCCCTGCTTTTTCGGCAGCAGCCCGCTTGTTGATCTTTTTCTTCTGCAATTCGTAGGCGATCGGAGTGGCC
>DBFJSK010000066.1:0-16079 GCA_048403675.1 Tannerellaceae bacterium
TTCGGAAATCTGGCCGACCGCCTTGTGAATCACATTCACCTGGATTTCTTCGGTCGAAAGACGGATCAACGAGTCGGACAAAGCTTCCACCGAACCATCCACATCGCCTTTGACGATGACATTCAGTTCCTGGAAATTACCCACCGCGATACGGCGGCCGATGTCGTCCAGCGTCAGCATCTTCTGCGTACGCAAGCCCAGTTCGCGTTGCAACTGTTCGCGGCGACCGGCAATTTCGCGCGCTTCCTGGTCGGTTTCGAGAACGTTGAACGTATCGCCGGCCTGCGGCGCTCCGTTCAGACCCAGGATAAGTACCGGTTCCGACGGGCCGGCCTGTTCTACCCGGCCGCCCCGTTCGTTGAACATGGCTTTGACACGGCCGTAATGCGTACCGGCCAACACAATGTCGCCCATTTTCAAGGTACCGTTTTCCACCAATACGGTAGATACATAACCGCGGCCCTTATCGAGCGACGATTCGATGATGGAACCTACCGCACGGCGTTTGGGATTGGCCTTGAGATCGAGCAGATCGGCCTCCAGCAGCACTTTTTCCAGCAATTCTTCCACCCCCATGCCTTTCTTGGCCGAGATTTCCTGACTCTGGTATTTGCCTCCCCAGTCTTCCACCAGGTAGTTCATATTTGCCAGTTCCTCCTTGATCTTTTCGGGATTGGCATGCGGTTTATCAATTTTATTGATGGCAAACACAATGGGTACGCCGGCAGCCGAAGCATGGTTGATGGCTTCGATGGTCTGAGGCATCACATTGTCGTCGGCCGCTACGATGATAATCGCAATATCGGTTACTTTGGCTCCGCGGGCACGCATAGCGGTAAAGGCCTCGTGACCCGGCGTATCGAGGAAAGTAATTCTCCGGCCGCTGGCCAGTTTCACATTGTAGGCGCCGATATGCTGTGTGATTCCTCCGGCTTCCCCGGCAATCACGTTGGCGTTGCGGATATTGTCGAGCAACGAGGTTTTTCCGTGGTCGACATGGCCCATCACCGTTACGATAGGCGGCCGCGGTACCCAATCTTCCTCATTATCCAGTTCTTCGTCGGCTTTGATGGCTTCCACCACCTCGGCGCTCACATATTCGGTTTTGTATCCGAATTCATCGGCTACGATATTGATGGTTTCCGCATCCAGACGCTGGTTGATGGATACCATGATACCGATGCTCATACAGGTACCGATTACCTTCGTTACCGGCACGTCCATCATATTGGCCAGGTCGTTGGCCGTTACGAATTCCGTCAGTTTGAGCACTTTGCTTTCCTGTTCTTCCAGTTCCTGCAATTCGTGTTCGCGTTTGACGGCCGCATCGCGTTTGTCGCGGCGGTATTTGGCGCCCTTGCTGCTCTTCGAACCTTTGCTGGTAAGCCGGGCCAGGGTTTCCTTAATCTGTTTCTGTACGTCTTCTTCGCTCACTTCGGCCTTCACCGGTTTTTTCAAACGCGGTTTGCGGTCGTCGCGGCTCGGACGGGCTGCATTCGTACCCGGCGTATTGTTCACGTCGACACGGTCTTTCTTGATCCGTTTGCGTTTCTTTTTAGCATCGCCTTCTTCCGAAGGTTTGGCGGGCGTCGTGCCGGCTACGGCCGGTTTGCTGCCGGGCTGAGCCGGGGCGGGGCCTCTGTTTCCGCCGGGGCGGTTAGGAGCGCCGGAACGTTGTTTTTCGTCGCGTTCTTTGCGCCGTTCTTCTTTGCTTTTTTTCTTCGGACGGGTGGATTGGTTCAACGCATTCAGGTCGATTTTACCCGTTACCTTAATTTTCGATTCGAATTTCGGAGTATCCAACCGGAATACATCTTCGCTACCTTGTCCGGTAGCGGCCTCTCGGGGCGCCTTCTCAGGTTCTTTCTCCGCCACTTGGGGTTCGGCTTGTTTGGTTTCAACCGCCTGGGGTTGTTTCACTTCGGTTTTTTCCTTTTCCACCACTGTCACTTTTTCTTCTTTTTTCTCAGCAGGCTTTTCCACTTCCCGGCGGGGCTGCGGAGCGTCCGTTTTCACGGCAGGCTCTACAGGGCGCGACGGTTTCTCTTCGGAACGCGAAGTTTCCGCCTCAACCGGTTTGGCTTTCGGTTCTTCCTGTTGTTTTTTATGCTGTTTATTCAGATCGATACGGCCTTTGGTGACAATCCGCGGGCGGTATTCTTCGGGAACGACTGTTTTGATTTCTGCTGTTTTTTCTTCTTTCTGAGAAGAAGTTTCTCTTTGGGAACGGGCCGGGGGAACGATACGACGATCTCTCTCGGCCAGATCCTTTCCAAACTCTTTTACGAGCAAAGCATACTGTTCATCACTGATACGGGTATTGGGGTTATCCTCTACCGTATATCCTTTCCGGTGCAGGAACTCAACAACCGTGTTGATTCCCACGTTTAATTTTCTTTGTACTTGAATTAATTTTATAGGCATATCTAACTTTGTCGTAATACTTATTCGTTGTCTTCCTCTTCAAATTCGGCAGATAATATAGCAAGTACCTCGTCGACGGTCTGTTCTTCGAGGTCGGCCCGTTCCATAATTTCATCGCGGGTGAGCGCCAGCGCACCTTTAGCGGTATAACAACCGATGTTCTTGAGCGCATCGATTACCCAACCGTCTATTTCATCGGCAAACTCATCCAGATAAATATCTTCTTCGTCGGCTCCTTCGATGTCGCGGAACACGTCGATGGTATATTCCGTCAGCATACAAGCCAGCTTGATGTTGAGGCCGCCTTTTCCAATGGCCAGCGATACTTCTTCCGGACGAAGATAGACCTCTGCCTTTCTTTCTTCTTCGTTCACCCGGATCGATGAAATCTTTGCCGGACTCAAAGCTCGCTGGATAAACAGCGATGCGTTGGCCGTATAGTTAATCACGTCGATGTTCTCGTTGCGCAGCTCGCGTACGATACCGTGAATACGGGATCCCTTCATACCCACACAAGCCCCTACCGGGTCGATGCGGTCGTCGTACGATTCGACGGCGACTTTTGCCCGTTCGCCGGGAATGCGGGCGATGGCTTTGATCGTAATCAGGCCGTCGTTGATTTCGGGCACTTCCAATTCGAAAAGGCGCTGAAGGAACATTTTATCGGTACGGGAAAGGATGATTTTCGGGTTGTTGTTGTAATTGTCCACCCGTTGTACGACGGCGCGTACCGTTTCGCCTTTCCGGTAAAAATCGGTCGGGATTTGTTCCGATTTCGGGAGCAGCAACTCATTGCCCTCGTCGTCGAGCAACAGGATTTCCTTTTTCCAGACCTGGTAAACATCGGCCGCGATGATCGTGCCGATTTTGTCTTTATACTTGGCGTACAGATTGTCCTTTTGCAATTCAAGTATTTTCGAGGCCAGTGTCTGGCGAAGGTTGAGGATGGCGCGGCGGCCGAAATCGGCGAAATGCACCTCGTCGGTTACTTCCTCGCCCACTTCGCAGTCGGCGTCGATTTTACGGGCTTCCGTCAGAGTCAGTTGCAGGTTGGTATCTTCCAATTCATCATCGGCCACCACCGTTCGGTTGCGCCAGATTTCGAAGTCGCCTTTTTCGGGATTGATAATCACGTCGTAATTTTCATCCGTACCGAACATCTTCGCGATCACGTTGCGGAAAGAATCTTCCAGCACGCTTATCATCGTATCTTTATCTATATTTTTTAGCTCCTTGAACTCCGCAAGGGTGTCGATCATGCTGATCGTTTCCTCTTTCTTGGCCATAATCTACTTGAATCTTATTAGGTATTTTGTATATTTTATTTCATCGAACGTATAGGATTGATCTTCTTCTACCGTCGTTTTACGCTTGGCGCCTTCGGCTTTCACCTGTTTCTGAACGGTGATTACCACGCCTTCCTCGCGGGCGTCTTTCAGCATACCGGTCAGTTTGGTACCGCTCCCGAGCAACATCTCCACTTCGTTTCCGATATTTTTCCGGTACTGACGCAGGATTTTGAAAGGAGACGTGATTCCGGCCGAGCCGACTTCGAGTTCGTAATCTTCCACATCTCGGTCGAGGTGTTCTTCCAGATAACGACTGAGCTCCACGCAATCGTCGATCGAGACGGCTTCGTCGTTGTCGATTTCCACAATAATCAAATTTCCGGGCTTAATGATTACATCCACCAGATAATTGTCGGAAGAGGCGAGTTTTTCCTCTACCAGTTTGCTTACCACATTCTTTTCAATCATATACATACAGTTAAGAACAAAAGAAGGGGACTGCCCGCCCCCTCCTCATCTTCGCTTAATCGCCTGCAAATATACAAAATATCAGCGAGTTTTCAAATAATTGCAATCTTTTTATCAGAAAATCAGCAGAAAATAGGGTTTCTGTCGAACATTTTGCCAAGCGGCATGCTTTATCGAATAAACAGCTTAGGGTGAGGAAGATCGGATTCTTTTAGTTTTTCCGGTATTCCTGGGGCGTCATTCCGAATTGTTTTTTAAAGCATTTGCTAAAATAAGCGGGATTGGAAAAGCCCAGCCGGTAGGCGATTTCCGCAATCGTGAGCGGTTCGCTTCCGGTCAGCAGGGTAAGGCTTTTTTTCATTTTCACGTGCAAGATATATTCATTCGGGGTAAAGCCCGTAATCGCTTTAATCTTATGAAACAGCCGGGTACGGCCGATGCCCAACTCTTTTCCCCAGGCGGCGATGTCAAAATCGGTCGAATCCGCATGCGCTTCCAACACTCGGTTGGCAGTGGCCAGGAATTCCTGATCCTGAGCGTTGGTCGTCATTTCGTTCTTTTCCGGATCGATTTCTTTAGTGTATTTGAGTCTGATTTTTCGTTGGTTTTTCACCAAAGCATTACATCTGAGCAACAGTTTTTCCAAATTAAAAGGAACCACCAGATAATCGGATGCTCCGCTGCGGATACCTTCTTTTTCTTGTTCGGCCGAAGGATGGGCCGTAATCAGAATCACCGGAATATGAAGCGTAAGGACATTCTGTTTCAACAGCGTACACATTTCTATCCCCGATAATCCGGGGGTATTGACTTCGCTAAGGATAATATCGGGTTGTTCCTTTATAGCATAGGCGTAACCTGCCGAACCCTCCTCGGCCGTTTCTACCTGATAGAGAAACCGGCAGCCCTCTTTCAGAAGAGAACACAGTTCGTCTTTATACCCCACCAACAGCATTCGGTATTTTCGCGTTTCCCTGCCTTCCGCCCCTGTTTTTTCCATTTCCTCATTTTCAATGCGCTCATTTTCCATCCAGGCCCCCGTTGCACATTCAGATCTCGGAAAATCAGGTTTCGCAGCAGCCGATAAAAGAGCAACCGGCGCCGAAAAGGACGGCCGAAAAGGAGCAGATTCCGCGAAACAGGCTTGCTCCCGACTTTCCCTCCAGTCGCTTTCCGGGAAATGGGCTTTCCCCGGCAACAATCGCAGGGTGAATCGCAGGGTATGCTCTTCCTGCTCCACGTACAACGATCCGCCGTGCATCTGTACGATCCCCCGGCTGAAAGCCAGCCCGATTCCGTTATCGAGGAAAGTATTCCATTCGTTGGAGGCCTCGAAATTCATCTTTCCGGCTATTTCCTTCCACATTTTTTCATCCTTTCTTTTTCGGGTCGTACTAATCTGAATTTCCACGCCCGCATTTTTCCGTTCGCACCCTAATCGCACGTCGTCTCCGGCCTGCGCTCCGTTAAAAACGAAGGATAATAGATTATAAAAGACCTTTTGCATCTGTTCCCTATCAAACCATAGCCGCAGAGGTTCGGCAGACGGCCTCCATTTATACTGTATATTTTTTTCTACGGCATAGGCTTCATAGGGTTCACATAAGTCCTTGAGGAACTCCTAGATGAAAATGTGCGGGTGTTACACCAAGACTTCCGCGGCGACGTATGGGCTGTATGCGGAAGCAATTCCCTGTACGTAAGTCGGCAACATGCCCCTTTTATCCGGATCGGAATCCAGACGGACACCGGAGAAAACGTAGCCATCGGAGACATTTATTGCTTGGAACACGACATAAAAAACAAGCTTTGGATCGGTACCTTGAATGGAGCTTACCAATTGGATGAAAAGGAAGAAAAATCGGACGCCAGCAAAGAAAAATCCCCCACTTTCGTTTTGCAGGAACATATTTTTCCTGAATCCACTATCTTCTCTCTTTTTTCCGACCGGCAAGGACTGTTCTGGGTAGGCCCGTATTACGGAGATGTTTGCTATTTCAACCCGCAACTCGATGATTATGAATTTTATAAGGCCGACGAACAAGTACCCTTCCGGCTACATGGGGCCGTACAAGGATCGATTGCAGAAGATAAAGACGGCCTGATTTACGTAGCTACGGAAGGAAGCGGCATCAATGTGTTACGGCCCGGCCACGCCCCTATCGAACACCTGACGGCGGAAAACGGAAAAATCCCCCACAATAAAATTCGTTCGCTCTGGTTTGATTCCGATTACAATCGCTTATACATGGGCCCTTATATGAAAGGGCTATATTACAAGGACTTGTCTACCGGGCAAACGCACCCAGTAAAAAATAAGGTCATGACTTCCTCTCATGCCAACATTGTGGAAAAAATGATTCCCTATCAAAACCAACTGATTTTATTAACGCAAGAGGGACTGTTCAAAATGGACCGCAAAACGTTGCAAATTTCTTATTTGTTTGCAGACAAGGAATTAAGAAAATTATGCGACGGCATTATCCGAACCATTTACGTTGACAACCGGGATATATTATGGGTTTCTTCCTATAAAAAAGGCTTGTTTACGGTCGATCTGAAAAATCAGCGTCCCTTAAATTTTTACGGCGACGGATTAAGCAAAGAAAGCATCGTTCCGAGTGCGATTATCGATATATGCGGCGACGTCAGGCAAGGATTATTTTTCGCTACGCTTAAATCCGGCGTACTGAATTACCAATTCGATACCGATACCTTCGTGTGCTTTTCCGAAAGAAACACGCATTTACTAAGTGATATATGCTACAATATGACATTCTCCCCTGAGGGAAAATTGGTAGTCACTTCTAATAAAGGCATCTCTTTTCTGAATTTATCGCCGAAGAAAACAGTCGTTTCGGCTTATCATTTTCAGATTGTCGGTTCTTTTCCTTTAAAAGGACTAAGTGCGGATTGCGGTTTATATACCTCCGGCGACGGGCGGTTGTATGTAGGCGGTTTATACGGATTACTGGTACTTCCCGAAGAGATAAAAAGCAGGAACAACGTCAGTTACCCTATCTACTTTTCTTCTTTACGGGTGAATAACGAAGAAGTGGTTGCCGGTGCGTCTATTTTACCGCGAAGCGTACCGGTCACTAAGGAACTCGTATTGCCCTATTATCAGAATACGCTCAGCCTTTCTTTCGCTTCTTCGGATTATGTGAACTATTCTCCGGTAGTTTATACTTATAAGCTACACGGCTTAGACCGCATGTGGATGAAAACGGAACACAAAACCGTGACCTATACTTCCCTACGTCCGGGAAAGTATAAACTGACCGTCCGAGAAATGCAATCGCCTTTCCGGCAAGCAGAGCTAACTTGCCTGATCCGGCCGCCCTTTTGGAAAACGCTGCCCGCTCTTCTTTTTTATCTTTTCTTCGGCATCTGGGCCGTATGGAAAATAATTCGTTTCCAAAAAAGCAAAGCCGTGCTGCGCACAACGCTTGAAATGGAACGCAGGGAAGTAGCCCGGATAGAAGAATTGAATCAAAACAAATTAAAATTTTTCACCAATATCTCGAATGAATTTCGAACTCCTCTTACCCTTATTATCAACCAATTGGATCGATTATACGCCGACTTGCCCCCGCTAGGTCGAAACAAGGCGGAAAAAATACGCAAACAGGCCGTACGTCTCCAGAATCTCGTTTCCGAACTGTTGGACTTCCGGAAAATGGAACAGAAACAATTACGCCTGAAAGTGAGCGATTACGATCTGACGGAGTTCCTCAAGGACTATCGCCTTTTGCCGCAAATCGAGGGTATACACGCCGGAAGCGGTGCCTACCAAAAGCCGCGTAGGAGAAACGGAAAGAATCGATCGGGTGGCTAACGGATAACTGGCGAGGGGAAACACAACCTGGCTTCGATGCTCCGCCTCGCGATACAGATGCAAAACCCCATCATTCATATAATACAGCCCCTCCTTCGTACTACAGATAGCCTGTGTCCGGATGCCCGGCAAGGAAAGCCTTTCGGTAAGCAAGTCCAACCGCACCACCTGATCTTCTGCCAAGCAATACAGCACGGTATCGTTCCCGCAAATGGCATGAATATTGCTATCTTCCACGCCTTCCAGTTGCTCGGATATCCGGTAGACGCGCGTCCGCTCGCCATCGAAACAGTTCAGCGCATCATTGCCGAACCACATCCGTCCCAGCCTATCCTGCCAGATCGCCACGGCGGAAGGTTGCGACAGTCCTTGTAAAGGGCCTACCGTCTGATAGTAGAAATTGCTGCCATACACGACGCAAAGCGAGCAAAAAAGCCAATATAAAATCAGTTGTTTTTTCATATTAAATAACAAATATACGTTAACAGATTATTATCTCCTATTTTTCCGCCCCCTAAAATCGTACAGAGATAGTGTAAAATCGTACGCAAAACTTAAAGATACGATGAAAAACACAATTCGTATCCCCCGACAATCCTCCCTTTTTTAGTTTTGTCCCGATTCAATCAGCAAACCATCTATCAAAAAACAAAAAGAGACAACCTGAGAAATTCTGTTATGTTAAATTAAAGAACCATTCATTATGCTAAAAAAAATCAAACCTGTCAGTCTACTCCTGCTGGCAGCCGCCTTATGTTCTTCCGGGAATATATACGGTGCCGGCACGGCTGAAAAAACAAAAGCCGCCATTACCCAACAAACCCAGAAAGTAACGGGTATCATTGAAGACGCTTTCGGACCGGTAGCCGGCGCCTCGGTGGTCGTGAAAGGCACCACCAACGGTACGATTACCGATATGGACGGCCACTTCACCCTCGACGGCGTGAAAAACGGAGACATACTCCAAGTTTCCTTTATCGGCTATGCAACCGAGGAAATAAAGTACCAAGGCCAACCCTCCCTCAACGTCAAACTGAGCGAAGACACACAAAAACTGGACGAAGTTGTCGTTACCGCCCTGGGCATCAAGAAAGACGCCAAAAAGCTAGGATATGCCGTCAGCACCATCGACGCCGGCGAACTGGTTAAAACAGGCACGCCCAACTTCGCCACTTCGCTGTATGGCAAAGCCTCCGGCGTACGCATCCAGGCCGCTCCGGGCGGAAGCGCTTCCTCCGTTTCTATTAACGTACGCGGTATGAGCTCCATTAACGGCAGCACCCAACCGCTGGTCATTATCGACGGCGTACCTGTGCGCAACGGCGACGCCAATACCGACGACGGCTATTGGAGTAACCAACGGGTAGAAAGCAACGGACTGGTCGACATTAACCCCGAAGACATCGAAAACCTCTCCATTTTGAAAGGCGCCTCCGCCTCCGCCCTGTACGGATCGGAAGCCGCCAACGGCGTGGTGATGATTACCACCAAAAGCGGCAAAGGCTCGAAGGGAATAGGCGTAGATTTCAGCGCCACCCTGAGCGGAGACTGGGTAGCTTACATGCCGGAAATGCAAACGATCTACGGCCCCGGCGTAGCCGTGACGAGCCGTACGGCCGGTTATGAAGTGGAAAGCGGGGGATTCTGGCAACGTACCGACGCCAACGGCAACACGGTAAAGAGCATACGGAATACAACAGCCCAATTCGGCCCCAAATACGACGGCAGCGAAGTGTATTACTGGGACGGCAAAATGCGACCTTACAGCGCTATATCCTCCAACCCCTGGAAAGACATTTTCCGCACCGGCTTCAACCAGACCTACAACCTGGCCATTACCAATGGCAGCGAGAAAGGCAATATGCGCTTTTCCTACACCTATGTAGACAATACGCCGACCCAATACAACAGTACCTATCGCAAGCATAACTTCAGTTTGACCGGCAGCCAATCCATCACCAACACGATTAAATTGAACTATTCGGTGAATTATATCCTGCAAGATATCAAAAACCGCCCCTACCGTATCAGCCGTCTGACCAACAACTTCAGCGGGATGTTCGGTTCGTTCGAAGATATTGCCCTGATGCGGAATACCACCTTTACCAGCATGGGCTACCTGAATGTGCCAAGTACGGAAAAAAGCTTGACGCCCGACGAATCGTACGCCTGGAAACAAGCCTCGTACGATGGTCTGACAAGCGAATATTTCTGGAATATCCTCGGAAAGGAACAATTGGAAAAAAACAACCGTTTGATCGCGAGCGTCACCCCGAGCTGGAAAATCATCGACGGCTTGACATTGCAAGGCCGTGCTTCGACCGACCTGACGGTGGAAAAGGTAGAAAACACGGAAATGAGCAAAAAGCCGATCGTCTTCGGCGAATATACAGGCTCCTACGGCTTAACGAATAAACGCTACGAAATATATTATGCAGACATTATGTTGATGTTCGACCGTACGTTCGCCGAAAAATGGGGCGTGAACGCCAACATCGGTTACCAGGGACGCCAGGAAAGCGTATTCAACTCCGGCGTAGAAACCGACGGAGGTCTGGCCACCGAAAATTGGTTCCACATCAACGCCAGCAAGAACAAGGCCAAGACGACCATGAAGAAAACCGACTTCCTCAAGACGGCTTTCCTGGCCACCGCCAGCCTTTCCTACAGCAGCTTCGCCTACCTGGAAGCCACTTTCCGCCAGGAAAAGACTTCCACCTTGCATAAAGGCAACAACTCCTTCTTCTATCCTTCCGTGAACGGTAGTTTGGTATTTACCGAACTATGGGGCGATAAAAGACCGAGCTGGTACGATTACGGAAAAATCCGGGCTTCGTGGGGTATCGTAGGAAACGCACCGGAAGTGTATCAAGCCGTCCAAGCTTATCAGCAAGGCAACCTGAGCGGTTATTTGTACAATACCATCGACAAAGAATTAGGCAACAACAACATCCGACCGGAAGAAAAGCACGAAATCGAATTCGGTCTGGAAAGCAAATTCTTCAACAACCGGTTAGGCTTCGAACTCTCTTATTATACCAATACGGTAAAAGACCAGATTCTGGAAACGACCACACCCCAATCGGCCGGCGGCATATCTATTCTGCAAAACGTGGGCGAACTTCAAAACAAAGGTTTCGAAGCCTCGGTATACGGAACGCCCATCGAAACCCGCGACTGGCGTTGGGATGTTCGGGCGAACATCTCCCTGAACCGCAACAAAGTAACCAAGCTGATGGATGGCCTCGACGTGCTGCTGCACAACAACGGATGGGACGGCGGCGCCGCCCGGCTGGAATCGCACGTAGGGGAACCGATGGGGGATATTTACGCCTACGCACCCCAGGAAGATGCCAACGGAAACGCCATTGTGGGCGAAGACGGCATGTATGTGCTCACGCCTGAACGCGTCAAAGTAGGCAACGCCATGCCCAAAGTAACCGGCGGTGTAAGCACCTCTTTGTCTTACAAGAATTTATTCCTGGATGCCACGTTCGACTTTCGCATCGGCGGAGCCGTATTGAACCAGCCCTACCAGTTTATGATGGGTAGAGGCAACCTGGTGGAATCGATGGAATATCGCGATGCGGAACACGGCGGACTGAGCTATTATTTTGAAAACAATGACAACGTAGCCGGCAAATGTATCCCCACGACAGGCACGGCAGGCCCGAACGGCGAACGGGTATACGATAACGGCATGATTCTGGACGGCGTAAAATCCGACGGTTCGAAAAACGACGTCATCGTTCCGTCCGATAAATTCTACAACCAGACTTACAACTGGGGAACCGATGCGCCGACGTATTATTCGCACTCCGTCTTCGATAATACCTATATAAAAGTACGCGAATTGTCGCTGGGTTACACCTTCCCCCGGGCGCTGACGGAAAAATTC
The DNA here is from genome assembly GCA_048403675.1 of Tannerellaceae bacterium. Classification (GTDB taxonomy): domain Bacteria; phylum Bacteroidota; class Bacteroidia; order Bacteroidales; family Tannerellaceae; genus Parabacteroides. The sequence continues at coordinate 11,918 of DBFJSK010000066.1, forward strand.
GCCTGCCGCAGCCTGAGCCTCTCCGTATTCGGACGCAACCTGTTCTACATTTATAAGAATCTGCCCGCATTCGACGCGGAAGCCACCGACGGAACCAAATGGACGGCGCAAGCCTGTATCGGCGGTTCGACGGCCACTACTCGTTCGTTCGGCGTCTCTTTACGTGCCAGCTTCTAACTATCAACTAACAATCAAACATTACCGAAAATGAAATATATAGCTTCTCTAGCAGCCGGATGTACCGCCTTATTGGGATTGGCGGCTTGTAGCGATTCCGATTTTACGGAACGATACGATGATCCGTCGAAAACGGCCACCGTAACCTGCGAAAAATTAATGACCGGCGTATTCAAAACCGCCGACGATTATACCTCCCCTCGTTATTACCGCCTATGGACGTTCGACAACGGCTTGATTGGCCGGTACGCCCAAACGACAGGTTTCACCAACGGCGACGGCCGGTATGTAGCCGGCGATACCTATATTAGCGACCGTTGGGATAATTTCTATAAAGTATTGGCCCAATACCGCGTGTTGGAAAAGACCTTCGACGAACTGCCCGACCAAGATAAACCCGACTACGAGATATTCAAGGTTCTGGCGCGTATCCATATGTACGACCACCTACAGCAATTGGCCGACATGTGGGGCGACATACCCTATTCGCAAGCCGGCTACCTGGGCATTACGGGCGACGTACAAAGCTCCTACCCCCATTATGACAAAGCAACCGTGTTATACCAGACTATGCTGGACGATTTAAAGGCCATTAACAGCCAATTGGCCGGCATGACCAACCTGTCGTCGCTGACCAGTACCTACCTGACCGCACAGGATTATATCAACGGCGGCGACCTGCTCCGCTGGCGAAAATACGCCAACTCTCTGCGGCTGCGTATGGCCATGCGCGTAGCCGATCAGGGAGAATTGATGAACCAGGGAAAAGCGGCGGTCAGCGAAATCCTGTCGGATCCCGCTACCTATCCGCTGGTGGAAACCGCCGACGACTTTATCCATACCAGCGCCGACGAAGACGGCTTCAAATTCAAGGACGACATACGCAACAGTTTCGAATCCTCCTACCGGGGCTACGCATCCGACCAGATGATCCGGACGCTGACCGACGATCCTCGCCTCGATATTCTGTATGAAAAGAACGCGGAAGGCTTGTACGCCGGGTTGAACACCCGCGACGACTATGGCGTACAACAACCTTTGCTGGAACGTCCGTTAGCCCAAGGCGGTTCGTACTATTCACCGGTCGATTCGGCCACCATCAGCCGCAACGAAGAATATCCGGGCATCATCTTTATGCCGTCGGAAACGGCTTTCCTCAAAGCTGAAGCCTACCAGAAAGGCTATGCCTCGGGAAATGCGGAAGCCGCCTTTATCCGGGGCGTAGAATTAGCCATTGCTTTCTGCTACGACCTGAACGCCGTCGGTACGTATCGGCCGGCCGTGCAACGCCCTTCCGATGCGGAGATACAGGCGTACGCCAGCACCTTGTGGGCCGCAGCGAGCGACAAGCAGGAGGTGATTCTGACCCAAAAATGGGTTAGCTTCGGGTTCTTCCAACCCGTGCAAGCCTGGGCCGATATTCGCCGCACGGGTATTCCGTCGCTTTATTTTGCCACCGATCCCTCTTCGTCTATTTGCCAGGAAATCCCCAACCGGTTGCGTTACCCAACTACGGAACGCGACAACAACCCTTATTATTCGGAAATGACAAGCGTGGATACCTATTACAACAAAGTATTCTGGGCTAAATAAACCGTATTCTGACAAGCAACCGGCTTCCGGTCACTTCAAAGCCGGTCACTTCAAAGCCGGTTGCTTGCCACTAATCCCGCAGCGGGATGCCCGGAAAGGAAAAAAAGCGACTTCAAAGTTCCCAGAGAACCGGTCACTTTGAAACAGCCTCGGACTCCCCCTTCCGCCGGAAAATTTTTCCGGTTGAAAGGAGCAGGAAAACAATTCTAACCGCTTTGCTTTTCAAAAAAAATATCTTATCTTTCGGACAAATCCTCTAAATTAATAACATCATGAAAAAGATTTTTGCCACTGTTTTAGTATTGATGAGTGTAGCCGTTACGGCTTCCGCCACTGTCGTTACAAATCCGAATGAAGCCGCTCCGCTGGAGAGCCGTACCACGAGTAGCAGCACCCCGATCCTGGCAACCGCCCATTATAATCTGAGCGATCCGGAATTTAGTTTCAGCTACGATTTTAGTAAACCCATCACCAATTTCAACCTTCCTTTCGCTTCCCATTTCTACATTTCCGGCAAGCATCTGGAATTTACCATTTCGCAGGAAGAATTCGAATGGCGGCTGGTTAGAAACAACCCCAACAATTATTATGATTTTATCATCGGTTTCGAAGAGAACGGTTTCTCCTCTTCAGGCATCCTGCGCATCTACTTCCAATAAGATCTTACTACACGTCTCGTTCCATTTAACTGATGGTATAGTGTATGAACCCGAAAACCGTCCCGGCTGGCTCTGGGGCGGTTTTTACTTTTATGCCTGCGCCTGACAACGTACTCCCCCCCCTCCCATGCCGTTTATTTAAAAAACACAAAAAATACACGAAGGCTACCGAAAAAAAGAAGAAAATCCGCATTCCGCAACAAACTAACACACAACATCTTACAAAACATCAGCAAGGAACCCGAATTGCATGCTTATGAAATTCAAATTGCATAAGCATGAAATTTCGATTGCATAGGCATGGAATTTGAATTTCCTCGTTATCTATTTTCCGGTTTCTCAAAAAACAGACAATAAGGGGAGGTGTCGAACAACCAACGTAAGCCGTTCGGCGATGCTTCCTTTTTCATTTTTTCATCTTTCCGCCCTTTCTTTCCGCAAAAATCTTATCTTTGTTTTTCTAAAAATCCACCCTGCCCATGAAAGCTTTTTTCCATATTCTCGTCCTTTTAGCCGCTTTGGCTATGGAACCAGTCGCCGCACAGGCACAAACGCCACTTCCTCAAGGCACGTTTCTCTTCGATACCTTTACCGAAGGGAGGATACTGATGAAAAACAAACTCTCCACCCGAGCGCGCTTCAATTACGACTGCGTACGCCAGCAACTTCATTTCATGGATCGCGACCAGGAGATGATTCTCGACCATATCCTGCAGGTCGATACCCTCTATATCGGCACGCGTATATTCATTCCCTACCAAACCCGTTTTGTGGAATGTATAACGGCCGGCCCCGACGTACTCCGGGTGGATTGGAAAGCTAAAATATATAACCAAGGGAAAAAAGGAGCGATGGGATTCGTCAGCCAGGCCGGAGGGATCGAAAAGATGGACGTAGGGCAACTACAGAACCGGGGCCACGACCATACCAGCAACGATGTAAACGTAGTAAAATATGCGAATACCTACAGTTTCCTTCTGAACGGGAAACGAAAAACTTTTACCACGGCCAAAACGTTCCTGAAACTTTTCCCCCAGACGCAACAAACGAACCTGAAAACGTTTTACCAAAACGAGGCCGTCCGGATGGACGATCCCTGGAGCGTGGCCCGCTGGGTAGGCTATGCCCTGTCTACTTGCACAATTCCTTAACTTAACCTACCTTTGCCGGCACGAATACCAAAGGGGTGCTTGGACGGGAGAGCTTTCGAAGCGAACCGGGCCAGGCTGAGAACAGACCCATAGAACCTGATACGGATAATGCCGCCGAAGGGATTTATATGCTTACTCCACTCCTCGCCTATTCGTTTCTATCGTTTTAAATTAAAAAGATGAAAAGATGAAACGTGTATGGACTGTATGCGCCGGCGCCTTCCTGGCAGCGACGGCCGGCGCCAAAGAAGTATGGCCGCCGGATACCACGAAATTTACTTCTAAAGACATTTCCCTGGATGAAATCGTAGTCACCGCCAACCGGGCGATGAAAGAAACGCCTGTAGCCTACAGCGACCTGGGCCGGGAGGAACTGAAACGGAAAAACGACGGGCAAGGCATCCCGTTTTTGATTTCCCAATCGCCCTCGGTCATTATGACGTCCGATGCCGGCACGGGAATCGGGTACGCCGGCTTCCGGATACGGGGCACCGATGCGAACCGGATCAATATCACGATGAACGGCGTACCGGTGAACGACTCCGAATCGCATACGGTATTCTGGGCCAATATGGCCGATAT
>DBFJSK010000067.1:0-3055 GCA_048403675.1 Tannerellaceae bacterium
GGATAAAAGTGAAAAAATACACTAACTAAGGCTTGAATCCCTGGTGAAAAAGTAGATGTGTATTGTGTTGATAAACAGTGTATTACAAACGGGTGTGCAATTGCCTTGAATCGGATGCCTATCCAATCCGAATTGGATAAGCATGCAATTGGAATTGCATAAGCATGGAATTGAAATTGCATCGGCATGCGTTTTTCGCAACCGATGAAAATATACAGGAAGTATTTCAATATCTGTAATTCGGGTATATATTCCGGTGATTTATCTACCGGATGGTTGCGGCGCATCCGCTACTTTTGCCTCCAACAAAACATCAAAGAGATATGAAGAAGAAAATCTTAATTCTATCCTCCAGCCCGCGTAAAGGGGGCAATTCGGATACGCTTTGCGACGAATTTCTCAGGGGAGCCGCAGAGGCCGGACACGAAGTGGAGAAAATTTTCCTGCGGGATAAAAAAATCAATTATTGCACCGGATGCAGCGTGTGCAGCCGCTACGGCAAGCCCTGCCCGCAGACGGACGATGCGGCGGAGGTCATCGAAAAGATGCTGAAGGCCGATACGCTGGTGATGGCCACTCCCGTTTATTTCTACACCCTGAGCGCCCAGATGAAGACCCTTATCGACCGGTGTTGCGGTCTTTACACGCAGATGAAGCAGAAAGAATTTTACTTTATCGTAACGGCTGCGGAAGACGACCGGGAGAAAATGCTACGTACGGTCGATACTTTCCAAGGGTTTCTGGATTGCCTGGAAAAGCCCCTCGTCCGGGGCGTGGTGTTCGGATTGGGCGTATGGCATACCGGCGAAATCCAGGGCAAGCCGGCCATGCAGGAGGCTTACCGGATGGGAAAGAACGTGTAAGCGGGAGGATAGGAAAGCATAGGAAAAAGGAAAGTGCAGAAGGTAGGAAAGCCATTGGAAATAGAAAAAGAAACTAAGTACAAGAGAAGAAAAAATCGATAAAAAGCAAAAGATATGAAACGATTTCTATGGATCCCGTTACTGTGGTTAACGGTATTTTCGTGGGCGGGCTGCGGCGTATCGGAGGAAGATCCGACCCCCCGCCCGCAACCCGCGCCGGAACTTCCCGGCGGAAATGAAGAAGAACCGGAGGGCGAAACCACTCCCGCTCCGGACGGCCGGGGGCGCTACCTCGTGCTCTACTGCTCGCGTACCGGAAATACCGAACAGGTAGCGAAACTTATTCAGCAAACGCTTGGATGCGATATACGCAAGGTGGAACCGCAGCGGGCGTATGAAAGCGATTATTCGGGGATGTTGGGCCGTGCACAGGAGGAATTGGCGGCCATTGGGCAAGGAAATTACCCGGCGATTACCACCGAGGTGGAAAATATAGAGGCGTACGATCTGATTTTTATCGGTTATCCCATCTGGTACGACCGTATCGCTACGCCGATGCAGACTTTCTTGCATACCCATGCGGCTGCGCTTGCAGGCAAACGGTTGGCCCTTTTCGCCACGAGCGGCAGCAGCGGTATAGGCACTTCGGTGGCTGAGGCGGCCGCCCTTTGTCCTGACGCCAGGCTGCAAAGCGAAACTTTGTTACTGACCTCGGCTACGCTTGCCCAGGGTGAAAGCCGCGTGGGCGCCTGGCTCGACCGGCTTGGCGTGCGACGGCTCGACGCCGGAGAAGGGGGTGAGAAAGATGAAGAGGGCAAAGACGACACGCAGCCGGTAGCGTGGCAGGTAAATATCACCTCCGAGGGCCGTACCTTCACCGCTACCTTCGAGGATAATGTGGCCTCGCGGGATTTCCTTTCCCGGCTGCCGCTGGACGTTACCCTGAACGATTACAACGGCATGGAAAAAATCTTCTACCCTTCGCCGGCCTTAACCACCGAGGGAGTAACACGCGGATGTACGCCTTTGGCCGGCGATATAACGATTTACGTGCCGTGGGGGAATGTGGCTATTTTTTATAAGGACGGCGCTCCCAGTACGCAGCTCATCCGGATAGGCCGGATCGACGACAAAGGAATCGAAGCGCTGGCAGTTGCGGGAAGCCGGCGCCTAAAATTCGCCTCCTGAGAAACGACCGGCTAGGGAAAAAACGGGGGCGCCCTGGCGGTTGCGGCTGTCCCTGGTGGTTTCGGCTATTCCGGGGGGAGAAGGGCCGGAGGGCTTCGGCGGCGCCTGCCGTTTTTTGGGAGAAGGGTCGAAGGGCTTCGGTGGCGCCTGCCGTTTTTTGGGAGAAGGAAAGACGGTGCAAGCGCTTGCGGAGCGAAAATAAATTTCTTACTTTAAATGCTTCAAACTAAAAAATCTACAAATGAAAGTATTATTGATAAACGGCAGTCCGCACGCCCGCGGCAATACGTATCTGGCCCTGTCGGAGGTGGCCGGGGCGTTGGAAAGTAGCGGGGTGGAAACGGAAATCGTTTCCATCGGAACGAAAGCGGTGCAAGGATGTATCGCCTGTAACAAATGTGCGGAACTGGGCCGCTGCATCTTCCAGGATGAGCTTTATAATAAGGTAAGGGAAAAAGTGATGACGTCGGATGCCCTGGTGGTGGGTTCGCCTACCTATTATGCGGGGCCTAACGGTTCGTTGTGTGCGTTGCTGGATCGGGTATTCTACTCGGCCGGGCAGTATCTGAAGTACAAACCCGCGGCCGCGGTGGCGGTATGCCGAAGGGGCGGGGCCAGTGCGGTGTTCGACCGGTTGAACAAGTATTTTACCATTAATCAGATGCCGGTCGTATCGTCATGCTACTGGAATAGCGTGCATGGCCTACTGCCCGGCGAGGCGGCCCAAGATGCCGAAGGATTGCAAACGATGCGGGTATTGGGCCAAAATATGGCGTGGTTGCTGAAAAGTATCCGGGGGGCCGGCCTGACGCCTGCGGAAGCGGAGCCGCGGCAGATCACCAATTTTATTCGCTAAGGCCCTTTTTTCGGGACGGCGATCGGCTGCTCAGGCTGTTTAAGTTGTTTGATCCACCTTCCCGGCTTTTCCCTGGCTGTTTTGCGAGGAAATGAAAAGGAGACTCCTTGCAGCAATAAGCATAAGGTAGAAGATAGAAGCGCCCCCT